>DATLIT010000324.1:0-6314 GCA_035539295.1 Terrimicrobiaceae bacterium
TGAAGCGGTTCGGCGTTTTACGAGAGAGTTTTATCGTGGCAACGCCGGTCTCTTTGCGCGGCGGATGCGTGAACATCGAATTCGCGATTGCCATGGCGATCTGCGCCTCGAACATATTCATTTGGGTCCGCGGCATCTTTCGATCTACGACTGCATCGAGTTCAACGATCGTTTCCGCTATCTCGATTGGGCGAACGACCTCGCCTTTCTGGCAATGGATTTCGACTACGAAGGTTGGCCTGAGCTGGCTGACTATTTTCTCAAACAGATGGCGATCGCATTGGACGACGGAGATTTGCCGACGGTGGTTGACTTCTACAAGTGCTACCGCGCCTATGTTCGCGGGAAGGTAGAGACGATTCAAAGCCTGGATGCGCGGGAGGTTACCGTCAGGAAAGCTTGTCTCAGGAAGGCGAGGAACTACTTTAAGCTTGCTCTTCGCTATGCCGTCGCCGGCTCAACACCAATGGTCGTGATAGTAATGGGTCGCATCGCTTCGGGGAAGAGCACGCTCGCGCAAATGCTCGGACGCGAACTCGACTGGCAAGTATTCTCGTCGGACGTGCTGAGGAAAACTCTGGCCCGAGTGCCGCTTCACCGGCGCGTGGTGGACGCGAAAAAGAAACAGCAACTTTATGCTGAACAGATGACGGAGAAGACTTACCAGGCACTCCTCACAAATGCCATCCGGCAGGTTCGAAAGCGACAGAGCGTGATCCTCGATGCGACTTACAGCCGGCGGCTTCATCGCGATCAACTTAGGGACAGACTTAGAAGCGCCGGAATCGCTTTCTGTTTCGTGGAAGCGAAGGCTTCAAACAACACCATCCGCCAACGGCTCAAGGGCCGTATCGGTAGAAGCGCCCAAGTCTCTGATGCGCGCATTGAAGATTTTCAGGCGCTGAGCGATTCGTATGAACGGCCCAGGGAAGTCCCCGCAGGCGAATTTGCGGCCACGGAAACCTCCAAAGACCGGCCGGAAGCGACAATTACGAATGTCTTAAAAGCTCTGGCTCGTCGTCGCGCTCACCTCGACGGAAGTCGCGCGCGCTCGAGAAGGCATGCGGGAGCGCGCTCCCCTGCAAAATAGCCGTGCGCACGCCGAGATTGTGGTATGGGTGAGATCGCGGTGGACGAGGCCTCCCCAAAAATTGCAGAGATCAGAAGAACCTACGGCGCACGAAGGTTGCGGCGTGCCGATCTCCATGCCGACCCGCTTGAGCAATTTGCCTTGTGGCTGAACGAGGCCTTAAGCGCCGGCATGATTGAGCCTAATGCTATGAGTCTTGCGACCGCTTGGCAAGATGCAAGACCTAGCGTTCGAACGGTCTTGTTGAAGAGCTTGGATTCACGCGGATTCGTCTTTTATACCAACCTGGAGAGCCGCAAGGCGCGCCAACTCGATGAGAATCCGAATGCTTCCCTGCTTTTTCCGTGGTTGGCTTTGGAACGCCAAGTAATCGTCACAGGTTCGGTTTCTCGCGTCACGACAAGTGAGGTGACCAACTATTTTGCAACTCGTCCCCGCGACAGCCAGATCTCCGCGTGGGCATCACCGCAGAGCCGCGCAATTGTTTCGCGAACGATTCTGGAGAGCGAGTGGGAAAAAGTGAAGCGCAAGTTCGTCGACAAGAAGGTGCCGCTTCCACCATTCTGGGGCGGTTACAGAGTCGCACCGGCAACAATCGAATTCTGGCAAGGAGGGCAAAACCGCCTGCACGATCGTTTTGAATATCGCCGTGAACCGAATGGTTCGTGGACGATTGAGCGCCTGGCACCTTAGTCAGAATTCACGATGGTTGTCCTAAGACTTGGAGGCGAATTCTCTTAACGGCGTAGCTGCTAGTTAGTGCCGCTTAGACGGTCGTTTTGGTTGTCAGGTTGCGAACGTTTTGCGCATCGAGAGCGCGGGCACATTCTTGGAGCGAAGGAGAGATGGTGACTGCATAGGGGTCGGAGCGATCGAGAGTTCGTAAGCGGTCGGGGAGATGTGCCAGCTGGTCAGTGGCGTATTGCCGCACGTCCGCCAGCGGCGGTGCCGGAACTAGCCGCTTGCCGTTGCGCATAACAGGAACGAGTAAGCCCGCGATTGATGCTCGATCATGAAAGTCTAAAATGTCGTTGGTCATTCGACCGAAATCATCGACAACACGGTGAACCTGTTTGCGCCCCGGCCAGGTGGCCTTTCCTTCAGAGTGCTTGCGTCTTGGGCGGCCGGCATATTCCTGCAGTTTGTAGGCGCAGTTCAGGTAGGGGGCGTCCGAGGAGGTGTCCAGTTTCGTGCCAATGCCGAAGCCGTCGATAGGCGCCTGGGTCTCGGCGAGATCGCGGAGCACATACTCGTCGAGGTTTCCGCTGGCGAAAATGGTTATATCACGGAGTTGCGCCTTATCGAGGATCGTGCGGACCTTTTGCGCCTCGTTGCCGAGATCTCCGCTATCGATCCGCACGCCCTTGATTTTGATGCCGCGCTCTTTCCAAGCAGCCGCCAGATGGGTGACCTTTTCGGCAGCAGCTTCGGTGTCGTAGGTGTCGATCAACAGGACGATATCGCCAGAATTCGCATCCGCGAAATTTTCGAACGCCTCGGCCTCGTCATCATGTGCTTGAATGAACGAATGCGCCATCGTGCCATAGAGAGGAATACCGAACAATCGACCCGCGAGAACATTTGAGGTGCCCTGGAAGCCGACAAGATAGCATGCGCGCGCGGCCGTGAGGGCAGCGTCGGCACCATGAGTTCGGCGCAGGCCGAATTCGACCAGCAATTTACCCGGAGCGACCAAAATCGACCGCGCAGCCTTGGACGCAACGGCCGTCTGGAAGTTGAGAAGATTAATCAGGCGGGTTTCGACGAGCTGTGCCTCGGGAAGCGGCGCGATAACTTGGAGAATCGGTTCGTTTGGGAAGAACACAGTCCCCTCGGGCATTGCATTGACGTCGCCAGTGAAGCGCACGCTCTTGAGCCACTGAAGGAAGTCGGAACGAAAGTGCTCGGCTTGAGCAAGCCAATCGATCTCCTCTTCCGAAAAGGCGAATTCTTCGAGAAATTCGAGGACCGTCTCAAGACCGGCGGCGACCAGAAAATTGCGCTCCGGCGGCAGCTTGCGGACGAAAAACTCAAACACTGCCGTCCCGTGCATTTCATGCTGCCAATAGGCCTGCAGCATGGTGAGTTGATACCGGTCGGTCAGCAGCGGCCCGTAGTCGATCTTCACGCTGCGAGATCCTTAAACTCGATGGGCATTGCGCCTAGCCGAATCATTGCTTGTTCGGCTTTTTCGCTATCGTCGGGCTCTACGTTTACACCACGAATTGCATCGCGAAGAAGGAAGGTTGTGAAGTCGAGCGCGAGCGCATCTTTGACCGTGTGGAAGACGCAATAGTCCGTCGCAAGCCCGCCAACAAAAAGCCGCAAAATTCCTCTAGCGCGAAGATCGGCCTCGAAGTTAGTCGTGCCAAAGTCCGAATAACACTCCCGCTCCGGAGTGGTTGCCTTGGACACGATTGTAGTCGAGGAATCGAATCTGAGTTCCTCCGAAAACGCCGCACCGTGACTTTCGGCGACGCAGTGCGTCGGCCAAGGTCCGCCATACTCTTGGAATGAGCAGTGATTTGGGGGATGCCAGTCACGTGTCATGTAGATCGGCAATCCACGCTGCTCGAAGATGCCAATATAGCGGTTAAGCACTGGCAGGATTTGATCACTTTCAGGAACCGCCAGGGCACCTCCCGGCAAGAAATCGTACTGCACGTCAACGATGACCAGCGCGTCGCCCTTGGCTGGCTCGATACTCAGTCGCTTCGTGCCGTCCATGCTCCAATTTCGCGCAGATGCTGCGAAAATTTCAACACATTGCGGACCTGATTAATCAATATCCGAGAACGTTCCTAGTGGCGCAAGATAGCCGTGAGCTCGAGACGCCGCCTCGTGCCATCGTGCGTCTGTTTGCCGCTTAACTTGTCGTTGCCTCCGATTTGCAGGTCGGCGAAAATCTTAATCCGTGACCAGCAGTTACCAATCAGCGCCCTCATGTTAGAACGGGGCTTTTTTCAGCGCGATCCAGTAACCTGTGCGCGGGAGCTCGTTGGGTGCAAGCTGACCTGCGGCAAACTCACCGGAATTGTCGTTGAGACGGAGGCCTACGACGCGGAGGGAGACGCCGCCTGCCACACGGCCTTTCGCCCCAGTGTGCGCGCCTTTGTAAGCGGGCACGCAGCGGGGGCCGCTTATGTCTATTTCAGCTACGGAGTGCACTGGATGCTGAATGTTCTGGTCAAGTCGGAGCGAGCGGGATTCGTGCTCATCCGGGCGCTCGAGCCGCTCGAAGGCATTCGAGAGATGAGGAAGGCGCGGGGAGTGCCGGACGTGAGGCAATTGTGTTCAGGGCCGGGGAAGCTAACGAAGGCCCTAGGGATAAGTGCCCGCCATCATGGTAGGGACATGTGTTCCGACGCCTGTTTCGCGTTTTCGCCCGGGGACGACGATCGCCTCATCAACAGCTCTCGACGGATCGGAATCTCACGGGCGATGGATCTACCGTGGAGGTTCTACGCAGCCGGCAGTGCGCATGTAAGCCGCACCAGCTCGAAGCAAGGCCGGGCGGGCGTTGAACCCGCCCGGCTACAAAAATGACTACTTGTAGGTTCCCACGGTGGGCGGTGGTGGCGGCGGCGCCGCTTGGGATTTGTGGTGCAAACAAGCGCCGAGGCTCAGACTGGCGGCCGCGAGTGCGAGTGCTGCGAGGACTTTGATCAATTTCACGAGAATCTCCCCTCCTTTCATAGCAGGTTGCTCACGTGGACTTTGGCAAAACCCGACCATCTGACAACAAAGAATCTGAAAAAAATCAGGCCTGAGACAGCCAGTCATATTCGATGGTCTTGAGACGTTTCGCTTTGGATCCAAGGCGTGGAACACACGCAATCAGAGCCTTTGTATAGGGATGTTGCGGGTTTCTTAGAACGCTATCGCTCTCGCCGTATTCGACGACTTGGCCGCGGAACATCACCGCGACACGGTCGCAAAGGTCGCGGATGATGGCGATGTTGTGAGTGATCAGGATGAGTCCCATACCGAATTCCGCGCGCAGTCGCTTGAGCTCGGTGAGGATTTGCGACTGAATGGTAACATCGAGGGCAGTCGTCGGTTCGTCGGCTACGAGAAGATCGGGCCGGCAACTCAAGGCCATCGCGATCATCGCTCGCTGCTGCATTCCTCCGCTAAGTTGATGCGGGTAGTCGAGCATGCGCTGCTGCGGGTTGATGATGCCGACCGCGCTCAGGCATCGAACAACTTCGGCGTCGATTTCCTTGACTTCCGGCCGGTGGAGCTGAATGGCTTCGGCGATCTGGCTGCGGATCGTATAGACCGGATTGAGCGAAGTAGAAGGTTCTTGAAAAATGTAGGCGATACCTCCGCCGCGGATCCTGCGGAGGTGTTTTACGTCCATCTCGAGAACATGTTCACCTCGAAAAACAATGTCCCCGTGGAAAATTTCCGCCGGAGGCTCGGGGAGCAAGCGGGTGAGTGAGAGGGCGGTGACGCTCTTGCCGCTTCCGCTTTCGCCGACGATGGCCAGGGAGGCGCCTTCTTTTAGCGAAAAGGAGACGTTTTTGACCGCCTCGACTGGACCGTCGTCGGTGTTGAAGCGGATGGAAAGCTGGCGGACCTCAAGCAGGTTGGGAGCGGTCATTTCTTCTCGGAGCGGGTTTCAGATGCCTGGCGAAGTGCGTCGCCGGCGAGGTAAAACGACAGTGCGGCGACAAAAATTGCGAGTCCCGGAAAGACAATCAGCCACCACGCGTCCAGGAGATAGGTCTTGCCGTCGCTAATAATATTGCCCCAGGTAGCCTGGGGAGGTTGAACGCCAAAACCTAAGAAACTTAGGCTGGCCTCGGTGAGGATCGCTTCGGGGATGCCGAGGACAGCAGTCACGATGATGGGCGCGGCCGCATTGGGGAGGATATGGCGAAATATGATCAGGAGGGAGCGCTGGCCGAGTGTGCGCGCAGCGCGCACGTATTCGCTTTCGCGGAGAGTGAGAAACTCCGCTCGGACCAATCGGGCTGTTCCCGTCCAGCTAACGAGTCCGATCACCGCAATAATGTTGAGAATGTTCGGACCGAGAAGGGCGACAGCGGTGAGAATGAGAAAGAAGGTCGGGAAGCAGAGGATGGCATCGACAATGCGCATTGTTACGTTGTCCACCCAACCGCCGAGATAGCCCGACACGGCTCCGACAGTAACGCCGATGAGGAGCGAGACCGCCACGGCAATGAAACCGACGGTCAAGGAGATATAGGAACCGTTG
>DATLIT010000325.1:0-6950 GCA_035539295.1 Terrimicrobiaceae bacterium
GAGACAACGATACTTTACTCTTGGCCTCCTCGTGCTCGCGATAGGCGTCCTCATCTTCCCGGCGTGCAAAAAGGAGGAAGCGGTCAAAGCCCTGCCGCCGCCAGACGTGCTCGTGCAAGACGCAGCGACGCGCGATGTGCCGGTTTATCGCGAATGGATCGGCACTCTCGATGGTTCGGAGAACGCCGAGATTCGAGCACGAGTAACCGGCTACTTGCTTAAGCGCGACTACCAGGAAGGTGCGCTCGTGAAAAAGGGCGACGTCCTCTTCGAGATCGACCCTCGGCCATTTGAGGCGGCAGTTGCCGAGGCGAAGAGCCAACTCGGGCAGGCTCAGGCGATGCAACTCGCGTCGCAAGCGGAGGCCCAACGCAGCCAGGAACTCTTCGACAAGAAGGTGATCTCCGAAAAGGAGCACACCAACAAGATACAGCTCAACGAATCGAACGCCGCCAAAGTCGAAGCGCTCAAGGCAAATGTCGAGCAGGCACAGTTGAATCTGAACTTCTGCAAGGTCACATCGCCGGTCGAGGGCATTGTTGGCATTGCGCGAGCACAGGTGGGCGATCTCGTCGGAACAGCGAACAGCACGGTGCTCACTTCCGTTTCGACGCTCGATCCAATCAAGATCGTCTTTCCGGTCAGCGAAGCGGAATATCTCACAGCAGCGAACCGCATCCAGGAGGGCATCGCAATGCCACTCGACAAACGGCCGGAGTTCATTGACCTGATCCTCGCGGATGGCAAGACGTTTCCCAACAAGGCCCGGCTCCTTTCGGTAGACCGGCAGGTGAACGCTTCGACCGGGACGATTCTCGTGACCGCAGTTTTAAAAAATCCAGGCAGCGTGTTGCGGCCGGGCTTGTTTGCACGAGCGCGCGTCACCGCGAGCACCCTCAAGGATGCCGTTGTCGTGCCGCAGCGGGCGGTGATGGAAGTCCAAGGCAGCTATCAGCTTGCCATCGTTGGCCCCGACGGGAAGGCGGAAATTCGCCCCGTGCAGGTCGGGCCGCGCGTGGGCACGGACTGGGTGATCACTTCGGGCCTGAAAGCCGGCGAGAAAGTGATCGTCGAGGGCATTCAGAAAGTAAAAGCCGGCATGCAGGTGGCGGCAAAACCATGGATTCCTCCCGCGGAGAGATCGACCGCTCCGGTCGAAACGAAACCCGCTGAGCATCCGGAAACATAGCGACTCGCCATGGCCAGCTTCTTCGTCAACCGCCCGATCGTTGCGATCGTCATCTCGATCATCATGACGATTGTCGGCGTCGCCACCTTTCTGGGCCTGCCGGTTGCGCAGTTCCCGAATATCGTCCCGCCGGAAATCCAGGTGAAGACGACCTACACCGGGGCGGACGCCCTCACAGTCGAACAATCGGTCGCGACACCCATCGAACAGCAGATGAGCGGCGTGGACAACATGAACTACATGTCGTCCGTGAACGGCAACGATGGCACCCTCAAGCTGACGGTCAACTTCGACGTCACGACGGATCCCAGCACCGATCAGATTCTTTCGCAGATGCGGAGTAATCAGGCGTCGTCGCAGCTTCCTGAGGACGTGAACAAGTTCGGCGTGACGGTCCAGAAGTCCACGTCGTCCCCGCTGATCATGTTCAGCCTCTACTCCCCGAAGGGCACCTACGACAGCATTTTTCTCGCGAACTACGCCAACATCAATCTCAACGACGAGTTTACGCGCGTGCCAGGCATCGCCAGTGTGACCATTTTTGGTGCGGGACAATACGCGATGCGTATTTGGGTGAAACCCGATACGCTCGCCAAGCTCGGAGTCACGATTCCGGAAATCCTCCAGGCGATCAGATCACAGAACGCGGTGAACCCGGCCGGGACCGTTGGTGGTGAGCCAGTGCCGGAAGGACAGGAATTTACGTATGCCATGCGTGCGCAAGGGCGTTTGCAGAGCGCGGAGGAGTTTGGAGAGATCGTCGTCCGACCAAACCCCGACGGCTCCATGTTGCGGGTGAAGGATGTGGCACGCATCGAACTCGGCGCGCAAAACTACGCGATCACCGGCCGGCTCAACGGCAAGCCTGCCGCGATCGTTGCCCTTTACCAACTCCCAGGCTCGAATGCGCTTGCTGCGGCGGAGGGAGCGAAGAAGAAGATGAAGGAACTGTCCGAACGCTTCCCGGCGGACCTCGACTACGTCGTCTCGCTCGATACCACGCTCGCAGTGACGGAGGGCATGCACGAGATCCAACACACGCTTCTTGAAGCCCTGGGGCTGGTCATCCTGGTCGTATTCATCTTTCTTCAGGGATGGCGCGCCACGGTCATTCCACTGCTGGCCGTGCCCGTATCGCTCGTCGGCACATTCGCTCTCTTCCCTCTCTTTGGCTTCACAGTGAACACGCTCTCGCTCTTCGGTCTCGTCCTCGCGATCGGTATCGTCGTCGACGATGCCATCGTTGTGGTCGAGGCTGTTGAGCATCACATCGAGCATGGTCTTTCACCAAGGGAAGCCACCTTGAAAGCCATGCAGGAAGTCAGCGGACCGGTCATCGCCATTGCGCTGGTGCTTGCGGCAGTGTTTGTGCCGACAGCCTTCATTCCGGGCATTACCGGAAGGTTGTATCAGCAATTTGCCGTGACGATTGCCGTGTCGACGCTCATCTCGGCATTCAATGCGCTCACGCTTTCGCCGGCGCTCGCCGCAATTCTCCTCAAGCCGAAGAAGAAGGGCACCGGTCTCCTGCAAAAGTTTTTCGACTGGTTCAATCGCGTCTTCGGCGTTGTGACAAACGGCTACGTCTCAGTATGCCGGTTTCTCATCCGCAAGCCGATTGTCGCCATTCTCCTGCTCGTCGGCGTCACTATCCTCACCGGGATGCTCGGCAAGCGCGTTCCGGGAAGCTTCCTGCCCGACGAAGACCAGGGGTATTTCTATGCGCAAGTGATTCTGCCCGACGCAGCTTCGCTCCAGCGCACCGATGAAGTCATGCGGCAAGCCGAGGCGATCTTGCAAGCGACACCCGGTGTCGAGTATGTGACCACGGTCACCGGCTATAACTTCCTCACTGGCGTCAACACCACCTACAGCGGCATCTTCTTCATCACCCTGAAGGAATGGGGACATCGCAAAGCGGCCGACGAACAATACATTGCGATCATGAAGCACGTGAACAGCGAGCTTTCCAAGATCCCGGGCGCGCGCGCATTTGCCTTTTCTCCGCCCGCGATTCCCGGTATCGGCACGAGCGGCGGCGTCACGTTCATTCTTCAGGATCGTTCGGGCAAGGACGTTGCCTTTCTCGCGGAGAACGTCGAGAAGCTCGTTGCCGCAGCGCGGGAGCGCAAGGAACTCGCCGGCGTCACGCCGATGTTTTCACCCGCCGTGCCGCAAGTTTTTCTGAACGTGGACCGCGACAAGGTGCTTAAACAGAACGTCGATTTGAGTGCGGTCTATCAGACGCTTCAAACTTTCATGGGCGGCTATTTCGTCAATTACTTCAACCGGTTTGGCCGGCAATGGCAGGTTTTCGTGCAGGCCGAGGGCGACTACCGCAGGAGCGCCGATCAAGTCGGGCAGTTCTTCGTGAAAAACAAAGAGGGCGAGATGGTGCCGCTCAGCGCTCTGACAAACTCGAAACCGATCAGCGGGCCAGAATTTACCATGCGCTATAATCTCTATCGCTCCGCGCAAATCAATGCCACGGCGGCGCCCGGCTACAGTTCCGGCCAGGCAATGAAGGCCATGGAGGAGGTCTTCAAGGAGACGATGCCGAACGAGATGGGCTTCGCCTACATGGGCATGAGTTTCCAGGAAAAGCAGGCGCAGGAGGGTGTTTCACCAGCGGTCGTCTTCGCGATCTCGCTGCTCTTTGTTTTTCTTCTCCTTGCCGCGCAATACGAGAGCTGGAGCCTGCCCTTTAGTGTGTTGCTGGGAACTCCCGTTGCCGTGTGCGGTGCCTTCGCTGCGCTGCTGGTGGGTAAGTTTGAAAACAACATTTACGCACAGATCGGTCTGGTGATGCTTATCGGTCTCTCCGCGAAGAACTCGATTCTCATCGTCGAGTTCGCCAAGGCGAAATACGAAGAAGGTCTTCCGCTTTTCGAGGCGGCACTGGAAGGCGCCAAGCTGCGCCTGCGGCCGATCCTCATGACCTCGTTTGCCTTCATCCTCGGTTGCGTTCCGCTGGCTATGGCAAGCGGTGCGGGCGCTCTCTCGCGCCAGGTGATGGGTTACGTAGTCATTGGTGGAATGATGGCCGCCAGCTTCGTCGCCGTGTTTCTCATTCCGGTGCTTTTCTACCTTGTCGAAAAATACAGCGGCAAAAAGCCACATCCGAAGAAAACCGAAACGCCCGTGCTCGCCCCAGAAGAGGCTCTGGCACCGCGATCATGAAGTCGGTAAAGGAGGCAACGGCTCGACCGGCTCGCGCTGAATGATGTTCTGACCCTAGCCTCCCCGTGACCTGAAACCGTGGCTACCGGATCAAGAGCTACGTCCAATCCGCGCTTCAGATTATCGCATCTCGCCGGTGTGCCCCCGAGAATGCCGGACTCGCAGGGCAGACATACTCAAAAACGCTAATTTGGAGCAACGCTATGCGTGTCGGTCCGCAAACTCCGCAAAATCCGCATCGCCACAGGTTTTCTCTTCCGCAGCGAAACCCAAAACTAACAAGACATTATGGAACCAGAAAACGTCGATATTGAAAGCATTACGGATGCGAGACGCAAAGCGATTGAGCAGACCATTGAACCGATTGGCACTGACGAGTTAAAGTCACTCGGAGAGAAACTGTTTCCTTTCCTCGATCACCCATGGCGGAACACATACTTCCAGTTCCTTGAGGATAACAGCGGCAGCACATTTTACCACGCCACGACAAATGATCAGGTCGAAATTATTTACTGCCCCGACAAACAGAAAGGTATCTGGTTCGTTCGGCGAGGGGGCATGGGCCCATTGCAGGCCAAGGGGATTGGGATCTTGAAGGAGATCGTCGGGAAACGCTGACTTGTCAGCTCATCCTGAGATCCGCGACTGACGTTTTCCTGCTTGGCTCTCCATCAGAACGCGTACCGTGAGATGTCAGCGCCGTTTCAGCGCTGGTCCATTACTCCCCAGGCGCGTGATCGGCTTGCCACCATCAATTTGATGTGCGACTAGGTGCGCGGCTCTTGAATGTGACGCCAGAGGTTTCAAAGTGACCGACGCCGCCCGTATTGCCGCGAAGGTCGCATTGTTTGCCTTCCTTGTCAGCAGCATGCTCGCCGCAGGGCTTAGCCTCACGCCGCACGCGGTCCTCGCGCCGTTCCGGAACATGTGGATCCTTTTGGTAGCGCTCGGGCTTAATTTCGTGGTGGCGCCCGTCTTCGCGCTCGTTCTGAGCATTCTCATTCCCCTCGAGCGCCCATACGCGATCGGCCTGGTTCTGCTTGGTGGCGCAGCGGGTGCACCTTTCCTGCCAAAGCTCGTGGAACGAGCCGACGGCGATCTCGGCTTCGCAGTCGCGCTTATGACGTTGCTTACCGTCGGCACGACACTCTTCATGCCCTTCGCGCTGCCATTGTTGATACCGGGTCTGCATGCCAGCCCATGGAGCATCGCCCAGCCGCTTGTCGCGTTCATCCTCACGCCGCTGGCGATCGGAATGCTGTTGCAGAGTCGAAAGATGTCCGCCGCGCTCCGGCCGATCCTTGTCAAGCTGGGGAGCGTGTCAGCCCTCGTGCTGCTCACTCTACTGATCGCGCTCTACTTCCATAACCTGGTTGGCGCCTTGGGTAGCGGAGCCATCGCCGCCTGTGCCATCTTCATTATGGGGCTTTACGCCGCGGGATATCTACTCGGCGGTTCGCGAGTGCAGATAAAAGGAGTGCTTGGCCTCGGGACCGCCGCGCGAAATGTCGGCGCGGCCCTCGTCCCCGCGACGCAGAGTTTTTCCGATCCAAAGGTCATGATCATGCTTGTTACCTGCACCATCGTGATGCTGGTGGTGCTCGTTCCCGTCTCGGGCTGGCTGCGGAAAAAGGCTCTGCGTTCCACGATTGGCCAATAAGAATAATGGGCAGAGCAGGTGAAAAGTTGGCAAAACGCCGCGCAGTTGTCTCGATCACGATCGTGAGCGCCGCCGACAGAAATCCTGCGTTATTACGCCCAACGGGGCTCCCTCGACGTCGTGGCAGTAGATGCGGAATTCCTTAATATCCTCGATCCGCATGAGCGTTCCATCACTAAGTTCTTCGTAGTCCGGAAACCACTTCGGCGCCGCAAGCTTACTCCTGCTCGTGCAAACTGTTCGGTGTTATTGACTCAGGTACTTGCCGCTATCCATACTTAGTTAAGCATCCAAGTACCCCCGCGTTCTATGGACTGTCAAAGCACTAGAAGGTCGAGGACTGAACGCGCCCGGGCAATCGCATGCCGGTGCTTGAATCGCGCACGCCGAGATCTGTGCGAACGGTGTTCAGCAATGAACATCCCTACCGCGATAGGATACCTGATAAATGCGGTAGCTGCCTCTCGAGCTGACAATTTGTTTTGCTTTTGGTAAAGGGTTTCCCGTGAGCAGTGCGGAAAGAACCCGGTGACCCATGAGGGCCGTGATGACTAATTCGCGGGCGACCTCCGACGGCATTCTGGTCCACTCCGAATACCGACGCTATCGCAAGCCGCTGCTCCCGGCTGGCGGACATGCGACGGGAGTTCGCATTGCTTGTGAGTCGCGGGGTTCAGGCGCGGCTTCGGAACCGGGTGTTCCTGGTACCGGGCCTTTTCGGGAAACGTGTAGTCTATAAAGCAAGTCCTTTGTGGTTATGTATCGCGGCTTCAGGCTCTCAGTCCACTTGGGGCCTATTGCGCATGCCGCTTCCAGCGGATTGACGACACACTCGTGGCAAAGACAGGGAGGGGGTGCATCGTGAACGTCGAAGTGTTCCGAGGAGCAGGAAGCTTTTTGCTGCGGTGCATTAAGGCTGCA
>DATLIT010000326.1:0-22715 GCA_035539295.1 Terrimicrobiaceae bacterium
CGGCGACGCGCTCCTGCGAACGGAGAATCTCCGCCTCAGTCAGACCAGCCCTCTTTTGAATGTCTTGCTCTGAAAGCGCGAGGGTTTGTAGCTTCTCTGGGTTTTCGAGGCTCAGCTCTTCCTTGGTGAGCACGCCCGAGCCGCGCGGCGCCGCTGCGTCTGATTCGTCAGTGATGAGGACTGCGCCCAGACCTGTGGCGGAGCTAAGACTGAGCAGTAGCAACTCCTGGGTAGTCAGCGTTCGGTAATCGCCGGTGACAATCCACAGAAAAATGTAACAGCCCGCGACGATGAAAAACCAAAACGCCATTTGGCAACGCGCAAGACTAAGGCGCCACAGGCCGTCAGGCGCCATATCTCGAAGAACTTTCGTGGCGAAGGCATAATACAAAAACACCAAGAAGAGCAGGAAAAAGCATTCTAGCAGGAACCACGTCAGCCAATCGGTCGAAGCCTTTAAGCTTACTCTCTGCCACTCCGGCGGATTGTTGGAGGGATTGATGGCAGTCGGCATGATCTCCGTGTTGCCTCGTTCAAAAAGATCGACCATCGCAACGGAAACATTTATCGGCTTTCGGGCGAATCCGGTTCCACCAAGCAGCTCTAACCACTGCGGCTTGTTGTCCTCAGTCAGTAAGATTTTAAAGCGCAGGGCAACATATTGGTCATGATCGTACTCGCCCTTAGTGTTCTTATGTTCCGAATACTCGTGCCAATCGTACGCAAATTGTGCGTTTAGATCGGGGAAGACGCGGCCGTTCACTACCAAGCAGGAGCGTTCCAGCGTGTCCTTGAGAAATTGATCCCATGCGGCACTCCGCCGGTTAAGTAAGAGTTGATCACATCCTTGTTCAGGGCGGCTTCGCGTGCTGCCAACTCGCCAGCACGGACTGTTTTCTCCCGGCCATCAGGCATGGTTTCCAGCTCTTGGCGGCCGATGCGGATCGTCTCTCGCTGCTCGCGTAACGCCTGCAATTGCGCATACTCGTCCTTTTCCGTTACCGGATCAAAGACGACCGTATCAAGCGTGACCTTGCTGCGGGAATCGAGGTCTTGTTTCCCGAGGGCGTTCATCAACTGGAGCAGCCAAATGCCCGGCGATCGAACGTCGACGTAGACATCCTGATTCAGTGAGAGCACATAGGGGGAGTTTTCCGCCCGCGCCGCTCTGTCCGTCGCGCGCATTTGCATAACAGTGGGTGGCCCACCCGGCACCACATGCAGGTCGTCCTTGGGCCCCTCTTTTGCCGGTTTCCGGAAGATGCTAATGAATGGTATTCCGAGCGCCAAGAGCGCGAGAACCGCCACGAGCAGGAACTTCGCGCGTCTGCCACCCGCAGATTGCGATGCCGGATTGGGCGTGACCGGCTTAGGCATGGCGAAGTGCTCTCAGGCAACTCGGGCGACACCTAGGACGATCTTTTCTGGTCGGCTTCCGCCTAAGTGGCTGCCGTTCGAAGAGGGATCGTGCCGGAGATTGCAAAAGACCGACGATGATCGAATGTCCTTGCAGCGCTCGGCTCGCCACGCGCCAGGCTCGCTGCGAGGTGATGTAAGCCATACCTACAAGCGTGTTTACCCATCTTTCCGCAATTAGGCAAGGCGCCGCATACGACTGACTCTCCTAGCCATAAAGGCGGCGTCGAACTCACCGCGAAGGAACGCGCGTAGACCGGAACACTGCGCCGAGCGTGCTATTTTGCCGTGCGGCCTTTGGACCTCGGTCGGATTCGCCGCATCACTTAAGCGCTGCGCGGCGTCACATTACGCAGCGTCAAGGTATTCGGCTTGCCACTACTGCAAAAGCTCGCCGGTGCTTTGATGTTTGACGAAGAATATTAGTCATGCTAATCGTCTGCGCTATTCAATGCAGCAGAAGATAAAACTCTGGGCAGCGGCATGGCTGGGGACTCACAATGAGAAGCGTGCCCGCCGCTTGCGTCGTGCCCTCCGCGACTATGAGCGTGCCGAATTGCGACGGATTCACGCTGTCGATCGGCGTGCTCGCGGCCTGCGCCTCTATGTGGCATGGTCTCGCAAGGAGAGAGGGCGCCGGAGCTATCAACCCTTTGTCTCCTTGCAAACCGCAGAAGAACTTGCTGACGGCCCCAGCAAACGAGCGGCTTGAGAGGCGACAACTGCCGTTGGTCGGACGCGGATCAAGCTTCAACCTGTTAGAAAAAGCACGCGGCTAAACGTGCTACTACCGTTTGGTGGTAGGCGGCCTTCTTAGGTTCCTCATATTCCGGGGAACGTCAGCTGTTTCCCCTGCGACGTAGCCCTTCACGACCAGACCCATCCGCAACTCCGCGCTGAGCGCCTGCGGACGTCGCATCGCCGCCTCAGAACTTGCCACTTGAGATACCTGAACACGCAAGCTGTCTAGCGCTTTTGCAGTGACTGAATGCGACTCACGCAGTCCGATAGAGCACATCGACTCCGAGCTCCTGCTGCGCTGTAGACTACGAGAAATGCTTGGCTCGTCGCCTCAGGTTGCCGAGGCGAAGATTTTTCTGGCAAGTGGATTCGCGGTTTTCTATATGCACCACCGGCAGTGGACTGCGGCGCTGAAAAAGATTGGACGATGTTCCTCAGTGCGAGTCGGGCCGGACAACTTGCGAGGACTTTCCTGATGATGATTACGCCGAATGCTGTTCTAACGTTTTCTCGAAGTGTTGTCGCGCTCGTCCTGTGCGTCCTAGCAGCCGGCTGCATCAATCCCCTAGGTCCGGTCGGCAAGGGTCCACAACCTCCGCCGCCACGGTCCGCACCGCACCTTTCAGACAAGTTCGCGTGGGGAATCTCGACAAGCAGCTACCAGTACGAAGATCCCGCCGTAAAGCCCGGCGACAAAGAATACTTTTACTCAGATTGGGATATTCTCATCGAGCAACGCAAGGCACCTCCCAAAGGCAATGCGCTCTTCAGCTGGACTCACTTCGAGAAGGATCTTGCGGCTCTAAAAAAGATCGGGGTCACCCACTATCGCTTCAGCATTTCGTGGCCACGCGTAGAACCAAAACCCGGCGTCTACAATGAGAACGCGATCCGAGGCTACGTTGAGATGGCCCGCCGGTTGAAAGATGCAGGCATCGAACCGGTAGTTTGCCTTTGGCATTTCACATTTCCCTCCTGGCTCTACGACAAGAAGAATCCCGGAGCATCCAATTGGCTGCATCCTCTGGCGCGGTCGCGATGGAACGCCTATGTCGAGCGAATGGTGCGCGCGATGGCGCCGTATGCAAAGTATTACGCGCCCCAAAACGAGCCAAACGGGCAGATCATCACAGCCTACATCGTCGGCGTATGGCCACCTGGAATGGACCTGGCATTTGGACACTATTGGAAAGCCATCGATGCTAGCACTGCCATGTTCCGGGATGCTGCCGAGCGGATCAAAGCCATAAAACCAACAGCCAAGGTCATGAGCGTGGAAGCCCTGCCCTGGTGGGACCGGGCTCCGCTCGATCCTGGTGGCGCAATTTACGAGACGATGATTCACGGGAACGTCGATCACTTGGACCGCGTCTACGACGTCTGCGATATCGTCGGGTTTAATTACTATTACTCACAGGCGCCTGGCCCACTCTCGCTTCTTTCCGAGCCTTACCGCCGCGGTCACAACTTCACGATGATGGGCTGGCGCATTAATCCCGACGGGCTTTATAAGGAGATCAAACGCGTTGGCGACCGTTACGGCAAACCGATGATGATCACGGAGAACGGCATCGCCACGCCTAATGATGCCAAGCGCGTCTGGTACATGCGCAATCACATCGCAGCGATTGGACGTGCCATTCGCGATGGTTACGACGTTCGCGGCTACTTTGCTTGGTCACTCGCGGACAACTATGAGTGGCACTATGGCTACAAGGCCTTCTTTGGCCTCGCCCGGATGGATCCTCAGACCTACGATCGGGTATTCAAACCTTCGGCGGGAGAATTCTCCAAGATGATCAAGGCATATCCAACGGTTCGATCAGTGACCACGATTCAGCCGCAGGACGGCTTCTGAGCCGGACGCGCGCAGAGGCAATCTACTCCCCATAGCAGTGATCCAGCGATTTCCGAACAATCCTCTTATTTCACCAAAGGACGTAAAGCCATCGCGGCCGGATTTTGAGGTCCTCTGTGCCTTCAATCCCGGAGCCGCTTCCTATGAGGGCAGAAAAGTCCTGCTCGTCCGTGTAGCGGAACGCCCGCTTCAGGAGAAAGGCTATCTGTCCACAGCTGTCATCGATCCCGTCACCGGCGAATTGAAAATTGTGCGTTGCCCGCTTGATGACCCGGATCTCGATGCGCGTGATCCCCGCATTTTCTGCTACCGGGGAGTGAACTATCTCACTTCCTTGAGCCACTTTCGGACCGCGATTTCGGAAGATGGAAAAAGCTTCACGATCGACAGCAAGCCCTCCCTAAGCGCCTCAGGGCCGTATGAAACATACGGCATCGAAGACGCTCGGATCACAAGACTCGAAGACACTTTTTACATCAACTATACCGGAGTATCGCAACTCGGCGTGGTCACGTGTCTCGCGCGAACGCGAGATTTCCGCGCCTTTGAAAAGCTTGGCGTGATCTTCGGACCCGACAACAAAGACGTAGCGATCTTTCCAGAGAAGATCGATGGGCGTTACTACACCCTGCATCGGCCCGCCGCGAAGTTCGTCGGCGGCTTGGCAATTTGGCTGGCCTCATCCGACAACCTGCTCGACTGGGGCCGCCATCAGGCAGTCATCGGCCCGCGTCGCGGAGAATGGGACAGCGAACGGGTGGGTGCCGGCGCCGCTCCGATCAAAACGCCCCAAGGCTGGCTCGAGCTCTACCATGGCTCCGACGAGAATACGCGTTATTGCACTGGCGCGCTCCTGCTGGATCTCGAAAAACCCTGGCGAGTCATTGCGCGTTCTCAAGCGCCGTTTCTTATTCCGGAAGCTCCTTACGAACGCGAAGGCCTCTTGCCCAACATCGTATTTCATAGCGGCCTCATCGACAACGGAAATGGCACGCTTGATTTGTATTACGGCGGCGGAGACTTGCAGACCTGCGGCTGCCGTGTGCTGGTCGAGGATATACTCAGAACGCTAAAGTAGCGCATCTTCAGTGCTCGTTGCTAGATTCCCTGCATGGCACCTCCCGCAAGAGCTCGTGAATTGGCTCGCCGATTCCGAGAGATCTATCCCGATGCCCATTGCGAACTCGACTTCAGAAATCCGCTTGAGCTCCTCGTGGCGACCATTTTGTCGGCGCAGTGTACCGATAAGCGAGTCAACATCGTCACGAAGGATCTTTTTGCGCGCTGCAAGAAGGCCAAGGACTACGCGGAGATGCCCCAGGAAGAACTCGAGGGGATAATTCGTTCTACCGGATTTTTTCGCAATAAGGCAAAGAACATCCGTGCAATGGCGGCAAAGCTCATGGCTGAGCACGGTAGTAAGGTTCCACGCTCACTTGATGCCCTTGCCGCTCTTCCCGGAGTCGGCCGGAAAACGGCCAATGTTGTTTTGGGTAACGCCTTTAACATCGACGAAGGAGTCGTCGTCGATACTCACGTCGCCAGGGTTTCCGCCCGCCTCGGTCTGACGCAAAATACCGATCCGCTGAAAATTGAAAACGACCTCATGAAGTTGTTCCCGCGCGATCAGTGGACTCTGCTGAGCCATTGGCTTATCTGGCATGGCCGTCGTCGATGCTTTGCTCGCAGGCCCGACTGCCAGCACTGTGAGTTACTCGATATCTGCCCCACAGGCCCGGAGTATCTTCAGACACTCCCGCACACTAGGTAACAATCTCGACAGGAGTTCCTTCGCTAATTTGCTCGAAGCATTCGGCGACGTCGGCGTTGCTCATACGGACACATCCGTGACTGGCAGGTGTGCCAAGCATGGCTTCCTGATTGGTTCCGTGAATGTAGATGTAGCGCTCCTTGGTATTGGCGTTATCTCCCTCCAGGCCGGCCAACCAAAGTATTCGCGTCAGAACCAGATCCTCGTCGCCACCTTGGGGGGCCATTTCGCCCGTCGCCAGACGGCTCTTGAATACGGCGCCGGGGACAGCATCCGCGCCAATCTTTTCACTGACGACGAAGCGGCCGAGCGGAGTCTTGTTGCTGCCCGGCTCGGGGCCGAGCCCGAATTTCGAGGTCGAGATCGGGTAGGTCTTCTCGACCTTTTCGCCGCGAATTAGCTGAAGAATTTGGCGAGTCGCGTCGATGCGAAGATGCAATGGAACGTGGACATCCTTGGACGAGATGTTACTCATTATCTTCTCTCCGTATGACCCGACAATATCGAGTTGCAATCGTAGGCGCAACTGGCGCTGTAGGTATCGAAATGCTTCACGTGATAGAGCGGCGGAACTTTCCGGCCTCGTCAGTTAAGCTTCTCGCTTCCGCGCGCTCCGCCGGCAAGACTTTCAAGTTCCGTCGTCAGGAGCTTGCCGTCCAAACCCTCGGTGTAAACTCCTTCGAGGATATCGACCTTGCATTTTTCAGCGCCGGGGCGGCTATCTCGCTGGAATACGCGCCTATTGCTGTGCAGTCCGGCGCCATTGTTATCGATAATTCCTCTGCCCATCGGATGCAGGCTGAGGTGCCACTGGTTGTCCCGGAGATCAATGGTGGCGATGTTGCGGCGCATCGGGGGATCATCGCCAATCCGAATTGCACAACGGCAATCGCATTGATGGCCCTGTATCCGTTGCATCGGAAATTTCGAGTCACAAGGATATTCGCAGCGAGCTATCAAGCGGTTTCCGGGGCGGGCGCGTTGGCCATGGAAGAACTTCGCCAGCAATCGAAATCGATGATCTCGGGGCGAGCGATTGAGCGTGAAGTCTTCCCGCACCAGATCGCCTTTAATGTCATCCCGCAGGTCGATTCCTTTCTAGACTCAGGTTACACCAAGGAAGAATTGAAGGTGCAGAGCGAAGCACGCCGGATCATGCATTTGCCGAGTTTCAAGGCGTCGGTCACTTGCGTGCGGGTCCCGGTCTTTCGTGCGCATTGCGTTGCTGTGAATGCCGAGTTTCAGGAGCGAGTGACCTTGGCGGAAGCTCGGCAGGCGATCAGCAGTTTCCGCGGCATCGAGCTACGCGATGATCCGACAGACAGCATCTACCCCATGCCGGTCAACTATGCCGGCGAAGACGTTTGCGCGGTCGGCCGGCTGCGGATTGATTCTGCGCTGGAGAATGGCCTCGCCTTCTGGGTTTGCGGTGACCAGCTTCTCAAGGGAGCCGCGCTGAACGCGGTCCAGATCGCCGAACTTCTGTAGCGTTGCGCCCGAGCCGAGGGCCGCTTGCTGTGCCGTTGCGGATTTGCAGCACGCCAGAACCTGGCTTCACTTGCTCATCGATCGAATGATCTTGCGTCACTTCGTGCTCGTGTTTCTGCTTGCCGTCCTGGGTTGCGATCCGGAACAGAAGCGTGCCGATTTGATCTTCGTGAATGGCGCAGAGCCCGAGACGCTCGATCCTTCCATCATTACCGGCCAACCCGAGGGCAGGGTTGTCAATGCTTTGTTCGAGGGCCTAACCACCTTCAACGCCGAGGGAAAATCCGGCCCGGGAATGGCGGAATCATGGAGTGTTTCCGAGGATGGAAAGACCTACACTTTCAAGATTCGCCCGGATGCGAAGTGGAGTGACGGACGGCAGCTGACGGCGCATGACTTTGTCGACTCCTGGAAACGAACGCTGTCTCCCGAAACCGCCGCCAGCTATAATTACCAGCTCTTTTACGTGAAGAATGCCGAGGCCTTTGCGGAGGGAAAGATCACGGATTTTTCACAGGTCGGCGCAAAAGCGCTCGATGACCAAACGCTCGAAGTAAACCTAGAGAATCCGACACCCTTCTTTCTGGATCTGTGCGCTACCCCGCCGTTGCAGCCGGTGCCCGTCGATACCATCAAGAAATTTGGCGATGACTGGGTGAAACCAGGCAAGATGATTTCAAATGGCGCCTACGTTCTCGAAGACTGGCGCATCAATGACAGGATTCGCCTCAAGAAAAACCCTCACTACTGGAATGGAAAAAACGTCTCCTTGGAGAGTGTCGAAGTGCTCCCGATCAGCGTGGCAACTGTCGCTTTCAACTTTTACGCGGGCGGCCTTGCCGACCTGATTGTTGACAAGAATCTCACGCCGAATGCGCTGCTCGATGAGCTTAAGAAGACGCCGGCTTTCCATTCGGCGCCGTTTGCAGGCATCTACTTTCTGCGGTTCAATTGTTCAAAGCCGCCCTTCGATGACCCGCGCGTGCGTCGCGCCTTTTCCATGGCCGTGGACAAACGCAGAATCGTCGAGAAGATCACCCGAGCCGGAGAACTGCCTGCGACGAGCTTTGTCCCGCCGGGTCTAGCTGGTTATGCTTCTCCGGAAGGACTTCCATACGACCCGGAAGCGGCGCGCCGTCTCCTCGCCGAAGCAGGGTTTCCCGACGGCAAAGGTTTTCCGCTAACCACCTTCCTCTACAACGAAAGCCAGCAGAACCGCGACATTGCCGTCGAATTACAAGCAATGTGGGTTCGTCATCTCGGCGTCAAAGTGAACCTCGCTCTGCAGGAGTGGAAGGTCTATCTGAATTCACTTTCTTCACTCGATTACGGCATCGCTCGATCGAGCTGGGTCGCCGACTACCCCGATCCAAATACGTTTCTCGACATGTTCGTCACAGGCAATGGAAACAACCGGACCGGTTGGAGCAATCCGACCTACGATCGCCTGATCGCGGATGCCGCCAAAGAGACCGATGCTGAACGCCGTTTGGAAATTTTGCGCGAGGCGGAAACGATCCTCATTCGCGAGCAAGCCCCAGTTTGTCCTATCTTCTACTACGTAGGAATTCAGCTCTATGATCCTGATAAGCTGGGCGGCATCGAATCTAACATCCTCGACGAACACCCGGTAAAGGCGATCTATCGAAAGGACCGCTAGAGGCCGAACCCGGGGAAGCTTTCGTTCTTGGGCTTCACGAGTTTAGGCCGCGGCTTTGCTGGCGTTTGATTGACTGCAGAAGGCACCGATACGCTCGAGAGCGACCTTGATCTGGTCGAGTCCGGTGGCATAGCTGCAACGGATGTGCCCTTCCCCGCTTGAACCGAATGCTGCCCCTGGCACCACCGCCACTTTCTTCTCGCGAAGGAGCTGGAGCGAGAATTCGCGACTGGTAAGTCCTGTGGACGTGATTTTGGGGAAAACGTAAAATGCACCACGCGGCTTGAAGCACTCCAGACCGAGTTCATTGAAGCCGCGCACGATGTAGTTACGGCGGAGTTCATATTCCCGCCGCATGCTAAGCATGCTCTGCTCGCCGCGTTCCAACGCCTCGATCGCGGCTTCCTGTCCCATGATGGGCGCGCAAAGAATGGCGTATTGATGGATCTTCATCATTGCCTCGATCACCGGCTGGGGCGCGCAGGCGAAGCCGATTCGCCATCCGGTCATCGCGTAAGCTTTCGAGACTCCATGGAGCAGTATGGTTCGCTCTTTCATTCCGGGAAAAGCCGCCACTGAAAAATGCGCTGCCGAGTCATAGGTCAGCTCACTGTAAATCTCGTCCGAAAGGACGGTGAGATTGTGCTTGATGCACACTGCGGCAATTTTCTCAAGTTCGTCGCCTGGCATGGTCGCGCCGGTCGGATTCGTCGGAAAATTTAGCATGAGGACTTTGGAACGCGGCGCAATCGAGCGTTCCAGCGCTTCGGCGCGGAGGACGAAGTGATCCGCGCCGCGCGTGGGAATTGCTCGAGGGACTCCGCCGGCAAGGATCACACTAGGGCTGTAGGAAACGTAGCAAGGTTCATGATAGAGGACCTCATCACCCGGATTCAGAATGGCTCGGAGGGCCAGGTCGATGGCTTCGGAGACGCCAACAGAAACGAGCACTTCGCCGAGCGGTTCGTAGTCGACGCCGAAATGATTGGCGACGTATTTGCCGATGGCGCGTCGGAGCCGAGGAAGACCAAGATTCGAGGTGTAGCCCGTGTGGCCCCGCTCCAACGAATAAATGGCCGCTTCACGAATATGCCACGGCGTCGCGAAGTCCGGCTCGCCGATGCCTAACGAGATGACATCGTGCATGCTCTGTACGATTTCGAAGAAATCCCGAATGCCCGAGCGCGGGATGTCGCGCACGTGGTCGGCAATCTGGATGCTCATGGCGAAACGGACAGGCGTTCGGGAGCCGGTTCGAAGTGGTGAAAAGCTCCGTTCTCCTTGTAGGTTTTCAGGCGAAAGTGCGTGGCGGTCGCCTGCACTGCCTCAATCGTACTCAATTTCTCGGCGACGAAGGCGGCCACGCCTCGAAGATTCTCAGCCTCAACGACGATCAGAAGATCATAACCGCCGCTCATGAGATAGCAGGTTTGCACCTCCTCGAACTTAGCGATGCGTGAAGCAACCCGATCGAAGCCGCCATCGCGCTCGGGCGTGATCTTGACTTCGATCACGGCGGTGACGATGTCAGTGTCCCATTTTTCCCGATTAATGATTGTTTGATATCCGAGGATTACTCCTTCGCGTTCCAGGCGCGAGATTTCCTGCTCCACCTGGTCGGTAGTCAGGTCGAGCAGGCGCGCGATGTCTTCGCGCGGAATAAGAGCATTTTTCTGAAGGAGGTCGATAAGCGCTTCCATGCAAGATCATAATTGCGCTAGCGCTCCTTCTTGGCAAGTGCCCTGCTTCTGCCTAAGATTACTTTATGGCTACAACCAAGAAGAAAACCACCCCCAGAAAGCCTGCGAGCGGCCGCGCTAGGTCGCGAAGCTCGGCGGCAAGAAAAGCCCAGCCTGCCGGGCCGCGCGAAGAGGCGATCGCTAACGATGCGCTAAAACTAGTCGATAAGGCTGCTGGTCTATTGCGAAAGGCGATTCGCAGCGGCGCTGAAACTTCCCGGACAACACGCCTGGAAGCAAAGCAACAGGCTCACACCCTATTGACAAAAGCATCGTCCACTCTCGGGCAAGTTCTCAACCAAGGCACGTCAACGCTGCACAACGTCATTAACAAAATTTAGAAGCTTTGCTGGCTCCCGCGGCCAACTCCGTTGAAGCCCCCTCCACTAGCGCCTAACGCGTCTCGCGTCACTCCGCGAGGTGTCGCAGCGCTTCACGGATCGCCGGAATGAGCGGCGGCAGGCATTCGGCGATTGCCTTCGGGTTTCCAGGAAGGTTCAGGATGAGTGACCTTCCGCGCACACCGGCGGTTGCTCGTGAAAGAATCGCAGTCGGGACACTGCGAAAGGAAACGGCTCTTTGCGCCTCTCCAAAACCTGGCAATTCCTTGTGAATCACGTCCAAGGTTGCCTCAGGAGTGACATCCCTCGGTGCCGGCCCCGTTCCCCCGGTGGTGAGAATCAGGTCGCAGTGTTCCTCGTCGACCAGAAAGGCGAGCACGCGGCTGATGTCCTCCCTCTCATCGGCGATGATTTTTGCTATCATCTGGACCGGTTCAGGCCAGACTTCACGAAAGACCCGCTCGAGCTCCGGACCTCCTTTGTCGGAATAGACCCCGGTGGATGCTCGGTCGCTGATCGTTAATCGCGCGACTTTCATTTTTTAATCTTGCTGATCAGCTCAATTCCTTCGATGCGCATGGTTTTGTCAGCGGACTTCATCATATCGTACAAGGTGAGCGCGGCCACCGTCACTCCTGTCAAGGCCTCCATTTCAACGCCGGTGGGAGCGCGCGTAGCCACCTCGCATCGAACGGAGATCTCTCTTTCTGCCACCTCGAAATCGAGAGCGACGTAGTTCAGCGGGAGAGGATGGCACAGGGGGATCAACTGCGCGGTGTTTTTCGCGGCCTGGATGCCGGCGACGCGAGCAACCGCAATTGCGTCCCCCTTGGGAAGCGCCTTCCGTTTCAGCGCCTCGATTGTCTCGGGTTGGCAAAGAAGCCGCCCTCTGGCAATAGCCGTGCGTTCTTGTTCCGATTTGCGGCCGATGTCGACCATCCTTACGGAACCTTCGGGTTGCAGGTGGGAGAACTCGCTCATGGCGTGAGATTGCCAAAAACCAGAGCCTCGAACATGCCGTTTGTGGGAGAGTTGGCAATTCTGAGCAAGGCGTTCGCGGGAGCCAGCCCGGTAAGATCGGAGGAATCCTTCCAGGGAAGAGCCTTCGCGATCAACGATCCTGCCTCGGCGCTGACTCTCGCAGGCCACCAGGTCTCCCGCGGATCAGTCGGAGGGCGATCTCCATCGAGATGAACACGCATGATTCTCTGTGGAACGCGTCCCCACATGATGTCGAGCGCTCGTCGGATGAACAAATGGAAGCAGACAAAGTGAGAGAGCGGATTGCCCGGCAGCCCGAAGGCTGCACATCGATCGCGAGTCGCAAAGAGCAAGGGTTTGCCAGGTCGGCTCCGAACTTTGGAGCAGTGGATAACGAAGCCGAGTCGTTGCAAGATTTGCATGGAGCCGTCGTACGCGCCCACACTGGCGCCGCCACTAATCAGCAGCATATCGCCGTCAAAGCTTCCAAGCGTGTCAACGGCTTCAACAACGCTTTCAGAACCGCGGCGCTGAGTCAATGTCCCTGACCCTGCCTCAGCGATCAAGGCGGCCATAAGAGGGGAGTTGCTATCGCGAATAAAGCCTGCCGGCGGATCGAGATCTGCTGCGACCAATTCGCTTCCCGTCACCAGATGCATGATTTTTGGTATGTTTGAAACGAGAGGGCTCGCAGCTCCCACGGAAGCCAGCAGCGCGATGGCGCCCGGATTGACTCTAGTCCCCGCCGCCAATAACAGCTGGCCGCGCTTCGCTTGGGATCCCTTCGCACGCACATGCCGATCTGAGGCGGCCACTCGTGTCAGCACCTTCTGCCCCTCGCATTCGGTCTCTTCCACCATGACCAGACCCACGCCGGATCCGGGAAGTGCAGAGCCCGTGAAAATTTTCACGGCGGTTCCTGATGTGGGAGCCGCAAATGGCGGCATTCCCGGAGTGACTTCCCCGACGACCTTGTACCATCCAGGGAGCGCATTCTCTGGCAAAGCATAACCGTCGATCGCTGCTCGGTCGAACGCCGGCATGTCCGCATCGGCGCGGATCTCCTCTGCCAGATAGTGGCCGAGTGCCTGTGCCAACGGCAACCGAACAGACGGCAGTGGACGGACTTCGCGATCAATTAGCGAACAGAGCTCGTCGACACTCAACATGGCACCGTGCCCGATTTCCAGATTGGAACTTCAGCTTTGAGGCGGTTCATGAAGAGCTCGAGTATCCTGATGGCGTCCGAACGATGGCTTGCTTCTATTCGGACATAGATGGCCGCTTCTCCTGTCGGCACGAGGCCATGCCGGTGAACGACATGGAATACATCGCACGGATGCTCGGCACTTAGTTCCTCCACGATTCGGCGAATCATTCGCTCCGCCATCGGTTGATAGATCTCATAGAACAACCCGCGGATAGTCGCGCCATTTTCGACGCCGCGGACGATCCCCTGAAACTCGAGTAGCGCGCCGACTCTCTCCCCAGGAGAAACATTCGCGACGCAAATAGCCTGGTCTGTGAAGAGAATTGTCAGCTGCATCTCACGCGCAAGATCATACAAATTTCGATCGATCGAAAATGTTCAAAAGAGCCCAGTTTCGGCAGTCGGCGCCCTCCTCTTTTACAGTCGGTGGGCTTGGCAGCTACCCGCCTGAGACTGGTGGAATCAAGGCGGCTTCATCCTGAGGAGAAAAGCGTTCTCCGGCGGCAAGGTACTCGCAGTTCCGCGCTAGTCGGACGGAACCTCGCAGCGAGGCGAGCGCCGGAAAATCGGCGATCAGGCGTTCCCAAAATACCGCCTCGCCAATTCCGCTCTCTTCGCACGGGACGGTCGCTTCCGGCCGACCGGCCGCTTGGCGCGCAGATGCAAAGAAAAGGATGCGGAGTTGGCCCATATCTCAGCCACCAATCGCAGTCATCGGGCGACCCGGCTGGTAACACTCACGAAACTCATGGTCTTTAGGCTTGGCGGCGATCGCACGTTCAAGCACCTCCTCGATGCTGCCCTGGCTGTTGCGAAGTGTGCCGAGTAGATCAATCTCATTGTGTCGGCCGAGGCAGGGTCGGATGCGGCCATCAGCAGTCAACCGAATCTTGTTACAACCCGCGCAAAAGTTAGCGTCCGTCATCGCACCAATGAAACCGACGATCGCTCCTGCGTGCGACAGCTTGTAATAGCGGGCGGGCCCGTGACCGAGGCCGGAATCGTTTAACGCCACGAGGTCATCGTCTCGACCGAGTCGATCCACGACTTCCTGCGCGGAGAGGAAATTTTTCTTCGTCAAGACGTGAGTAGTGGAAAGAGGCATCAGCTCGATGAAACGAAGCGGCAGGTTTCGCGCTGCGGCAAACCGAATTAGCGGCCAAATCTCCGCTTCGTTGATTCCGCGCATGAGAACACAATTGAGTTTGATCCGCGAAATTCCGGCTGACACCGCCGCATCTATGCCTGAAAGCACTGCCCCAATTTCTCCACCTGTAATTTTGCGGTACTTAGCGGCGTCGAGCGTATCAAGGCTGACGTTGACCGAGTTGATTCCAGCTTCCTGCAATGGCCGCGCCAGCTTCGCCAGGCGGGTGCCATTGGTTGATACTCCGAGCGAACGGACGCCATGCTGCTGCGAGATCCCAGCGGCGATCTGCACCAAGTCCTTGCGAATACAAGGTTCGCCCCCCGTGAGCCGAAATTTACGAAATCCCAAGCCACAGGCAGCGGCGACCACGCGAATGATTTCGTCGGCGGTGAGATGATCAGCTTTTTGTGCCCAACCTTTATAACCCTCCGGCATGCAATAGAGGCAGCGTTCATTGCACCGATCGGTTACCGAAATCCGCAGATAGTCGATTACGCGTCCAAAGCTGTCCATTTGCAGTACTATATCGCCGAACGCCGCGAGTTCCAGAAAAGCGGGCATTTCGCGATGGCGCGGGGGTGATGAAGTTTCCCGCTACAGACCGCCGTGTTTCCAGATCGAGAGGACCAGCCGCAGGCACATGATCGTCCCCCAAATAAGGCCGGCGAGGCCGATAATCGGAACTCCCCAGATTCTTGGAGGAATTCCGGAAAGCACGAGGATGCTCGAGCAGATCAGCACAGAGGCAGTCACGATGGCATTGGTGAGGCGGTTTGCAATCGAGTCGAGCGTCTTTCGCAACGGCTCGAAACCTTCCGGATCGATCTTGTGCTCGAGAGGAATGTCGAACTTGCCATGCTTGATGCGCTGATAAAGTTGGCGAAAGTCATGTGGAAAATCCTCGAGAAAATCGAGGCCCTCGCCGAAGAGCTTGCGAGCCAGCAAAAAGATTCGACTCGGATGATACTTCCCCTCGATTTGCCGCATGGCATAGGGTTCGCCAAGTTTGACGAAGTTGAGATCAGGGTTCAACGAGCGGCCGATTGCTTCGACTTGGGTGAGCGCCTTGACGCCGAGATAAAAACTGCCCTTCATGCGCAGGGAATTGTTCCGGAGCATCTCGAGAAGCTTGTTGAGGACCTCGCCAAGGTTGATATCTCGCAGAGGCTGGTTGAGATGTGCTTCGGTGAAATTTTCCACGTCGGTCAGCATCTTGCCAGAGTTGCTCGCGAACCCCTCTTCACTCATCTCGAGAATCGAGTCCATCACCTGTTGATGATCGCGCTCAGCCAAGCCCGCAATGAGGTGGGCGATGCTTGAGCGAAATGGAGGCGAGAAAGTCCCCATCATCCCGTAATCGAGCAACCCGGTAACGCCGCCGGGTAGGACGAGCATGTTGCCGGGATGTGGATCGCCGTGAAAGAACCCATATTCGAAGATCTGCAGATAAATGAGTTCGGTAAGGTGTTGGGCGAGCTCGATAGGATCGATACCCCTCCGTTCTAATGCGGCAACATCCATGATGTTGCGACCCGACAAAAACTCCATCGTCAAGACGCACGGAGTCGTGAATTCGCGATATACCGTCGGCACCTTGACCCAGGGATTGTCCGCGAATTGCGTTCCGAATCTCTCGATGTTTAACGCCTCGTTGGTAAAGTCGAGTTCCTTGCGCAGGATGGAAGAAAACTCCATCACCACCCCGATCGGGTTCACGCCCGAGATTTCGGGGACATGCCGATCCATGAACCGCGCCAAGTCGAGAAGCATGGCCAGATCTAGCTCGATGACCTCCTCAATGTCTGGCCGTTGCACCTTCACCGCCACCTTGCTGCCGTCGGCCAGCCGCGCAGAGTGAACTTGGGCGATCGAAGCACTCCCCACCGGTTTGTCCTGGAACCGCTTGAAGACTTCCGAAATGGGCCTACCCAGCTCTTCGGCGATAATAGCCTTCGCTTCGGCGGCCGGGAATGGCGGCACTTGCGTCTGCAGTTTACGCAGCTCGACGAAGTACTCATCGGTGACAAGGTCGCGGCGGGAGCTGACAATCTGCCCGAACTTTACAAAGGTCGGCCCCAACTCGCCGAGGGCAAGGCGAACCCTCTCGGGAACTGGCTTCGCGAGCAAGCCCTCCTCATGAACAGCGATCGTCGCGTCCTCAATGCCGAGAAAACGCTGGAGCGCGACGAGTCTCAACACGTCGGCAAAACCATACTTCCAGAGGGTGCTGATGATTTCGCGGTAGCGCGGCAGATGTGAAGCGAACTCCACCGCGCCTTTAAGCTGGTTGAAGATCACACTAGGAACTTAGCTCTTCACAGCTGCCCGCCAAGCTCATTGCAAAGCATCCACGATCAGTCCGACAACCACGCCGTAGAGGATGTGGGCCAAGAGCTGCGCCAGTCCAGTCATGGGGCCCCTCTCATGGTAGCGGGCAATCGGGTGGTGTTCCATCACCGCAATGCAGACGAGGAGCATGACAATGATTCCATGGATACAACCCGCCATGCCGAAGGTCCACCAGACCACCGGCAGCTTCATCAGAAGCACCAAGCCCCAATAGATGTAGGCAAAAATTATTCCGGAAGTGAAATGAACAACGTAGCCAATCGGCAGCGCGTTTTCCGTCTTTCCCGAAATGAGCGCTCCCACAGCCGGAATGACGTCGATCTTCCCGATGCCAAGCCATCGTGGCAGAAGGAGCAGCGCGCTCATGGCTGCCGTCCCTACAATTCCACCGATCAAGGGGGCCAACGCGGAAGGCACAATCGAACGCTATCGGCCCTCACGACCTTCGGCAAGGCGGAAAGGGACAGCTGTGAAGGCACGCCGCTGCCATCTCGGCTTACGCAGCTGCGTCGTAGCTAGCAGCGCAGAAACTCAGCTAGAGCCTTGGTTTGGTGACGAAAAAGGACATGATTGCGCCAAAGCCACACAACGATCCGATCATCGCAACGGTGGGCCAAAGATCTGCCCGATTATTGGTCAGCAAGAGGATGCAAACTGAGGCCAGAACAACCAGAGCGGTAATGACGATATAGGCGGTGTTGGCGTTCGGAGGGCTAACGACTTCGTTCTCCGGGTAAGCACGAACTGATGGTAACGACTGCGATTCCACACCAACACGTTATCGAAATTTGTCGAAGGTCAAGGTGGATTTCGGCCAGGGGTCGCAGAGCCCTGCTCGAGGAAGCGAACGCGTCGCTCGGCGTGTGGCAGCCGGATAGTGAGTGTGAGTCCCCGATTACGCTCGCTTTCGATGATGACTTCTCCACCGTGTGCCCGCACAATTCGCCGAACGATCAGAAGCCCGAGGCCCGATCCACTCGACTTGGTTGTGAAGTACGGCTCGAAAACGCGACTGATATTTTCAGGAGGGATTCCGCCGCCTGTGTCGGCAAAGGAAACGTATTGGTGGGTTTCATCTGCCCCCGAACGTAGCCGGAGTATCCCGCCGCTTTTCATCGCTTGGAGAGCGTTGCGAATGATGTTGTAGAATGCCTGCTTAATTTGATCGCGGTCGATTTCGACTGGAGGGAGAGACTTGTCGAGTTCCAATTCGACGAGAATGTCACGATCCTTTAGCTCGGCATCGAGAAAGGCGACAGACTCCTCAAGGACCGAATTGATGTTCTCCATCCCCGTGGAAAGCTGCTGTGGACGGATCGCACGAAGGAACTGCGTGATGATGTGGTCGAGACGACCCACCTCGTGCCGGGCGATCTGAATTGACTCGCCGAGCTCCTGACGGGCCTTCGTCGGCAGTTTTTTAATCCGGCGCTGCATCAGCTGCAGATGAATGTCAAGGGAGTTAAGAGGATTACCGATCTCGTGGGCGACACTGGCCGCAAGAAGGGTGAGGGCCGAAAAGCGTTCGCTCTCGATCGTCTCCTGGGTGGCGCGGCGGTTCTGAGTGATATCCCGCAAAATGATCGCGCGGCCTGCGAGTTCTTCGTGTGTATCCTCGCTCATCAAGGGCACAATATAGAAATTCAGGAATCGATTTTCCGGATAGAATACCTCCAGGTCCCGGCTGACGACTTCGCCTGGTCCGGAAGTTTGCCCAATGTCCAAACCGCGCACCACCTCCCCGAGCGGCTTGCCGATACTGCTTTCCGCGTCGACGCCAAAGAAGCCGCAGGCCGCGCGATTCAGGTAAATGATTCGACCGCCCGGATCTGTAACAATGACACCCTCCAAAATGGCGTTAAAAATCGTCTCGAGAAATCCTTTCTCGCGCGCGATCTCCACGAGGTAATTCTGAACGTCGCCGGACTGCACGAGTCCGATGCGCTCGATTAGTTTCTCCAGAAAGCCTCGCTTCATATCCGATCACGGGAAAGTACTGAGCCGGCTCCGGCTTGAAAACTCCGATCTCAGGCGTTCACTCTCCCCCTGTTCGTCCACGGCGAAGCGCCGGACGTCGCATCCATATTCATCGAGAGGTGCTCGAACGGAAAGCCGTGCCTGGCAAGGGGTGCTCGTATGTGGCTTTCGAACTTAACCGAGCAACCCACCTAGTTCCTTGACACGTCGCTCGAAGTGCCCGAGCGCGACCTCGATGGGTGCTGGAGAAGACATGTCGACCCCAGCCTCGCCTAGCGTCTCGATCGGGAACTTGCTACCCCCGCTTCGCAGGAAGTTCAGATATCGCGTGGCATCACCAGTTTCGAGCACCTGCCGTGCGAGCGTCACCGCGGCGGAAATTCCCGTTGCATACTTATAGACATAAAAGGCGCTATAAAAATGCGGAATCCTGAGCCCTTCCAGCTCGAGTTCGGAATCAATGGCAAAATTTGGGCCAAAATAGGCGCTCAGCAGTTCACGGTAGACTCTCTTGAAGCCTTCAAGCGTAAGTGGATCCCCGGCTTCTTCCGCCGCGTGCGTCGTGCGCTCGAATTCGGCGAACATTGTCTGGCGAAAGAGGGTCCCTCGGAGATCGTCGATCTGGCGGTTCAAGACATAGGCGCGCATCCGCTCATCAGTTGTCGTCGCCAACAAGTGCTCGGTCAGCAGGATCTCGTTAAAGGTGGAGGCGACCTCCGCGAGGAAGATCGGATAATGGGCGTTTTGATAGCTTTGCGTCCGGTTAGCATACCAGGTATGCATGGAATGTCCCGCCTCGTGCGCGAGCGTGTAGACATCGGAAAAGACGTCCGCCTTGTAGTTCATCATGATGTAGGGCGGGCTTGTGTATGTGCCGTAACTGAACGCGCCACTGCGCTTACCTTTGTTCTCGTAACGGTCGGACCATCGCCCCTCGCGCAACCCGTGCCCTAGTATCGCGAGGTATTCCGCGCCCAAGGGTGTCAGAGCGGCGAGCACAAGGTCCACCGCGGCCTCCCAGTCGACCTTGGTCTGCATCTCGCCGACAATGGGGACATACGTGTCGTAGTGATGGATCTCCGGCAGGCCAAGCACACGTCGGCGCAAATCGAAATAGTCATATAAGGGCGCCAGGCGGCTGCGAACGGTAGCGATGAGATTGTCGTAAACCCTCAGAGGCACGTCGTCAGCGAATAGTGCCGCGTTGATTGACGAAGGATAATTTCTGGCTCGTGAATCAAAGACATCGGCGCGAATCGAACTGCCGAGTGAAGATGCGAGTGTGAACTGATGGTCCTTAAACTCCGCGTAAAAGCGATGGAACGCCTCGCGGCGGACGTTCGGATCGCGCTGCTGAAGAAAGGAAGAGAATGAGCTTTGCGTCAGCTCGCGCTCTATTCCCGAAGCATCGCGGACCAAGCCGAACTTCATGTCTACGTTGGTGAGTTGGGAAAAGGTCTCCTGATGGCCGCGCAAGGCGGAGGAACCCAGGGCCAGAAGACGCTCCTCACTCGCCGACAAGGTGTGAGGTTTCAACCGGCGAAGCTTCTTAAGCCGAATGACCCACTCGGTAAGCTTTTCGTCCGAGAGATAGCCATCGAACGCTTCATCAGGTATAGCCTGAATCTCCGGCCCAAGGAACGAAAACGCTTCGCCGATGCGAACGCGCAGGCTGTCGAGCCGCGCCTCACGGGAGAGAGAAGCATCATTGGAGGAGTCTTCAGCAACACGGAGACCCGCGTATTGGCTGAGGCGCTCCACGCGCACATCGATACTCTTCTCGAATTCAAGCGCAGCGCGCAGTTCTTGCGCGCTTGCTCCGACCTTGTCGCGAAGATTCGATACCTGGAGGTAATCCGCCTGCAGCGCCTTAAAGCCCTCCTCCCATGCGTCTTCATCACGGAAAAGCGGCGTCAAGTCCCAAGTGTGAACCAGAGGGACTTCAGAACGACGCGGAACAGTGCGGACGGCGACTTCGGATTCTGTGTGATGAGTCAACGGCATCCTTCCAGCATATCAAGCCGGTGAGAGCAAACAACCCTGGCCCTCGCGGGACCTAGCGCGTTTCTTCCTCAGGTCTTGGCAACGAGCTCGGGATGATACCCAAAGAGCTGGCGTTGCTTGATGATCTTCGCGACCTCCGGTGAAACCATGCTCTCCCAGCTGCTGATTCCTGCGCGGATCTTCGCAAGAACACCGGGTGATTTGATTGGCAAATAGCTGGGATTGTAACCCTCCATCGCCTCAATGAACCCGTTATCTAGGAGGTGCCGATAAAGATGGACAAGGTTGGGCGCCACCTCAAAATTTTCGGTCGTCACCAAATCTCCGTTTGGATTCAAAAACGGGTACACGTAAAGCTTGACGCCGGTCTTGAAGAGACGACCCAGAGCCTCGAGAATCCCGCCTTCCAGATCCTTATAGTACTCCTCTTCGAGAATCTCAGCCATCGCTGGAATGCCCAGCGGCAATCCGACCATTCGGTCGGTGTAACGGCTCAAATAATTCACCAGGCGGTGGTAGGCGCCATAATTTGAAATCAGCACCGTCCGGCCCATGGCGCCAAGCATATCAACCCTGTCGAGAAAATCCCGCAGATCAAGTTCCCCGCTCGCCAACAGATTCTTCATCGTGATCTCCATGAGAATCTCCGGCTCGGAGTCCCGCACTCCTTCCTCCCGCATGAACATTGCCTTGGCACAGTTCAACATGTCGTCGGCAAGGAGCGTGACCGGCCGAAAACTTCCGCGCTCAACGAGCAGAGGCTTTTTGTAGAGCGCATCGGCGGCGTTGACAATCTCGCCAGTGGCACGAAAGAGCGCCGCATTGGTAAGGTTCTGCGTCACCAACTGCAGGGCCATTATCCGATCATCCACATCCGCGAAATCGGGACCGGTAAAGCGAATCATATCAACCTCAATGCGGCCAGGAGCCAGGTCATCAACGAGAGACGCCACCAACGCTTCGGGGTTCTCCGTCAAAAAGTAGGCACCATGGATAAGATTTACTCCGACGATCCCAATAGCTTCCTGCTGCTGGAGGTTGCGGGCATCGAGCATTCGAACATGGACAATGATTTCGTTTGGCTCCGTCCGAGGCTGCTTCTGAAAACGGATGCCCATCCACCCTTGTGATTCCGCATGCCGGCGAAAACTCCGCGCGGCGACGGTATCTGCATAAGCAAAAAAGGTCCGCGAGTTGCCGACTTTTTCGTCCAAGCGCTCGATGAGCAAGTTGTATTCGTGTGTCAGCATGCTATGGAGCCGGGCTCTGCTGACATAACGCCCACAGGCACCATAAATGGCATCGGAAAAGGTCATGTCGTAGGCCGAAATCGTCTTCGCCACGGTGCCGGCAGCTCCGCCCACGGCAAAGAATCGACGGGCGACATCCTGGCCCGCACCGATCTCCGCGAAAGCGCCATAGATGCGCGGCTCCATGTTAATTTGAAAAGCCTTCTTCTCAACCTTCAGTTCGGACTCGGGCATACAGACATTGTAGCCCCTCAACCCGGCTTAGGGCAATATCGGGATTTCCAATAAGTGAGTAATGTTGACGGAGTTTTGCGCGAGTTGAGGGCAAGCTCTGGTTGCCCCTTCGGTGCTCCCCCTGGTGCACAACTCGGTTGCGCCCGTCCATAGGTTCCCTAAACTTCGCCCAGTGAAGCCCACTTCTCTGTTGCTGGTCTTCTTGAGCGTGGCCTTTGCTTTAACAGGCTGCAACAAGAAGCCATCCGCGCCCGCCGAACAGCAACCTGTCGCCGAACAACAGCGCGTCCTGCCAGAGCAAGCTCCCGAACAGCCCTCCACGTCGCAGCAACCCGCCGCCCTCCTGCAAGCTCCCGTCCCGCCACCGGAAACAGCAGCCTCGCCCTCGGAGGTCGCAGCAGCCTCGCCCCCGGAAGTCGCAGCAGCCTCGCCCCCGGAAGTCGCAGCAGCCTCGCCCCCGGAAGTCGCAGCAACCTCGTCCCCGGAAGTCGCAGCAACCTCGTCCCCGGAAGTCGCAGCAACCTCGTCCCCGGAAGTCGCAGCAAG
>DATLIT010000327.1:0-3820 GCA_035539295.1 Terrimicrobiaceae bacterium
ATCTGGATCTGGTCGGCTGGTCGATGGCGCGATGCCTGCCAGCAAGCGGAATGTGCGTTTTTGGGTAATGTGACCAGCAAGCTCGGCTGATCAAATTCGGTGTGGCGCAGTCCTAGCGAGCGGTCCGACGCTTCCTTGTGGCTGGTTGCTTCGAGTTATATGTCCCGACCGTATTCGATCGCGGACATATGGTTCGCCGGCTTGATCCCGCATGGGGTACTGAAGGAACCGCTCGCTTGGCCAACGCGGACACCCATCACTACACGAATTCCTGCCCGCAGGTTCATTCGTTCAACGATATGACGTGGGGCGACTTGGAAGACTGGATTCTCTCGCAAGAGCGGAGCCGCGAGAAAGCGTGATGAGATACCGGTGGCTTCTCGCAATAGGCGAGCGTTTCAGGCGGGAAGCGAAGTCCCGCAGAGGCGTCAGCGGCTGCATAGCCATGCAGCGCGATATTTATCCGCGCAGGCGCCAGGGCCGGTTCATCATTTTTCCAGCAGGCGGACGAGGCCGATGAAGTCGTCATCCTTCCAGTCGGCCTCCATACCTTGATCGTAAATTGCCTTGAGCTGCCTCGTGTAATCGAGCGGGAGTGAAAGATCAGCCGCAGTTTCCAAGGCCAGGCGGAGGTCTTTGTCCATATGCTTGAGGGCAAACTGCGGGGAATAATCGTGTTGCCGCAACTTGGGCTCCTTGAGGTCCGCCAGTCCGGAGTGAGCCAAGTTGCGCCCAAGGGCCTCGAAATAAACTTCATCCGGGATGCCGGACCTACGGCACAGAGCGAGGCTCTCGCACAGAATCTGGCCGACGCCGGCGATGTGCATGTTCATAGCGAGCTTAAGAGAGGATGCGGTGCCCAGCGGACCGATGTGCAAAATGGCGCTTGAGATCGGCTCGAGGACTGGTCGCATTCTTTCGACCAACTCGGTATCTCCGCCCAAATAGTAAACCGTTTGGCGATCCTCGGCGGCGATCTTGCTTCCCGTAAGGGGAGCCTCGAGGAAAGACGCCCCGGTTCGACGCACCTGCTCCGCGAACTGCAACGTCCAGCGCGCCGAGATCGTGCTGGATTGGACAACGATCTTGTTCGGTCCAAGCTGGAGGGTAATTTGATCGAGCACCGATTGCACGGCGGGAGGATCGGAGACGATCACGAAAATCGCCTCGGCCTTTTCTACGCCGTCCTGGATCGCTGGGTAAAAGTTCGGAAAATCTCTGGGCGTCCGAATCCAGCAGCGCACGGCATGGCCATCTACGATCAAGTCTTTCGCCCAATGATTCCCAATCCCAAGACCGCAATCTTCATAGTCGATGAGTTTCCGTCCTTCTGGGTGATCAGAGTCCGACCGGAAGTCAAGGACGCACTTAGCCTCCAAAGAGGGCTGCAACAGGGCAAAAGCGCCTTTCTTGGGCCCGAGTCGAATCCAGTAACTTCTCAAGGTGCACCTGCGAGGACAAGTAATAATCTAATCTTCATGCGCAAACTCGAGCATCTTAACCAAGCCGTCTAAGGCCGTGATTGGCACATCCTGCACATAAATTGCGATCGGGCGGCTCGTCTCTAGACCATGCCTTTGTGGCGGTGCCGGCTCAAGGTCTGGCGCAAATTTCCTTCAAGCCATGAAGGACTATCCGCCGAGCCAGACCCCGGCTTCTTCAACCTGGAAGGATTCAGAAACAAATCGAAGGCGGCGCCAGCGGAAAGTAACCGGCGCGCAGGGCGCTTTGTTCCGCGTGTGCTACTTGCGGGATTTTCTGGCTTTCCTTGTCGGAAGGCCCAATAACAGGCCATGAGCCGCATTAATGCTTGCTTCCCGCGCATCCGTGTGAACGCCCGTAAATGTAAGAAAAGCCGGATTACACATTCTTAGGATCTGGTGGAGCAAAATTTTTGTGGGTTCGAGTCCCTCTCCGGGCATTGCTGCGCGCTGGAGGCGACTGCCTCCGAAGGAGGCTTCTACGGAGCTTTTCGTGCGGTTATGAGCAAATCGAAGAACCAGCTACAGACACGCCGCGGCGCCATACTCGGCGCCATCGCGGAGACGACGGTGCCGACAGTCCGCCGATCCGTCAGGCTGGTCGAGGTCTTGATCGTTCTTGGCTTCTGGATGACGATGTCGGAGCTGTACGCCGGCCTGCAGCACTACCGCGGCTTGATCGTCGCGGATCAAGATCCGACGTTTGTGCCGCCGAAAACAGGAGTGCGCATTACCTATTTGGGAACCAATGCCTATCTACTGCAGTCACGCGACGCGGCGCTCCTCGTCGATCCTTACTTTTCGCGCGCCGGACTTTTTCGCGCCGCGTGGGATCTTCCAGTCGCTTCGAGTCGAAGCCTTATCGAGCGCTACTTGCCCGTGCGCAGGATCGACGCCGTCCTGGTAACCCACGGCCATTTCGATCATCTGCTCGATGTTCCCGAGATCGTCGCTCTCACAGGTGCCCGCCTTATCGCTTCGGCTACTAGCGTTCAATTGGCACGATCGGCGGGAGTGCCATCGGAGAAGTGCGTAGTCGTTACCGCTGGAGAAAAGGTCTCTTTACGTGGAGCCACAGTGAACAGCCTTCCGGCAAAGCACGACCGTCTGTTTGGCCGGGTCCCTTTCGATGGACCGGTTCGCCGTCTGCCGCCACGCACGGCCGGGGATTGGGTCTGCGGAGAGCCTCTCGCTTTCTTAATCGAGATGGGGGGACGGCGGATCTACATCGCGGCCGGCGGCCGTCCCAACGGCGACTTCTCCGCATCGCTCGGGCGAATCGATCTGGCGATCCTCGGAGTCGCGCTTCCGGACTCGCGAAAGCGACTCGCCCAAACTTTGGAACAGTTGCGACCCCGCTATGTCCTTCCCAGCCATCAGGACAACTTTTTTCTTCCTCTTTCGCGCGGATTCGTCTTCGGACCAATGACGGACTTTCCGGGCGTTATCCGTGTGTTTCAGAGCGCCCCGACTGGATCGCGTCTTATTCTTGTCGATTACTTCCGCCCCTGGACGCTTCCTTAAGGACTTATCTTGGGAAGGGGAGCGGACCGAAGCGATTTCGGCTCGAATCGCCGCTTAAGTGCTATCCTATCACTAATCAAGCACTGAGGACCAGGCTTAGGAGTAAGGGATTCACGCTAATGGCTCTTCGCTTCAATCCGCCTAACCCAAAGCAGAGTTACAAACGCTGCCGTGAAGTCGTAAGCGGTTCACACGCGCGCTCGTCGTAAACCCGAGCGGAGGCACGTTGTAGCACCGAGGCTGCGAAGCGAAAATCCCGGTCGGCTCGCGGCGATCCAGTGGAAGCGATTCGTGAATTTGTTAGAGCGGAATTAGTTTCCTCTGGTTGCTTCGTCACGCCGATTCCGCTTGCCAGGCTAGACATGGCTATCTCGCCTCTTCTACGACCGTTGGGCCGACCATCAGGCTGTCGTCCTGATTCCGGTCGTTCTACCTGCAAAAACCCGTTGAATTTAGCGAATTTGTTCGGATATTATGGAGAACGCCAACCCCCCGCCACCGTGAGGTGAATTTTATGGCTACATTTCGTTATGACCAAGTTGTTGTCGGTCCCGCATTGACTTTCACTCTTTTCTTCAGCACTTGCGTTTGGAGTTCGAATGCGCAAGTCAACCCTGAAGCGTTTCGACGAACTATCGACGGCTCCCAAGTCGAGCTTTACACGCTAAAGAACAAGAACGGACTTGAAGCCACCATCACCAACTACGGTGGAATCGTTGTCTCACTTACCGTGCCAGACAAGAACGGAAAACTCGGTGATGTGGTCCTCGGATATGAGACGCTAAACGATTATATCGGCAGCACTCCGTATTTCT
>DATLIT010000328.1:0-9503 GCA_035539295.1 Terrimicrobiaceae bacterium
TAACTGCCGACGGCAAAATCCTTGAGTGTAGCCCACAGTCTGGCGCAGAGAAAGAGCGAGAGCCAGACGACCAAGGCGAAGAACCTGACGAGCCTCATCGGCGAAAGCTTACCTGCTCGGCCACCCAACACAACGTCGCAGCGATCTAGTAAGCTGTGGTTAGCTCCTCTCTCGCGGCGTGATCCAGAGATGCTCCAGGCGACCATCTCTGAGCACCGTAAGACGCGACCGGCGCTCGACCTCGTCTCCGATCAAGAGGCGGTGGAGGTCATGAACGCTCGTCACCGTATCATGGTTGAACCAGATGATCATGTCTCCGGGCCGCACGCCGGCGGTGGCGGCGGGCGACGAGGCAACGACTTCATGGACCCGCACACCACTGCGTTGCGTCAGCTTGAGTCTCCGGGCAAGTGGTTCATAAATGGCCGCGTCCTGGCCAGCAATCCCAAGGTGGCCACGCCGAATGCGTCCTTCCTTGATGAGCCAACTGGCCACGAACTCGGCTGTTTTGCTACCTATCGCAAAACAAATGCCCTGAGCGGCCGCAATAATCGCGGTGTTAACACCGATTACTTCGCCACGGCTATTGACGAGCGGGCCGCCAGAATTGCCCGGATTGAGTGCTGCATCCGTTTGAATAACGTTATCGATCAGCTGCCCTGTTCTCGAGGGAAAAGTCCTTCCCAGAGCACTCACGATACCGGCTGTCACTGTGTTGTCGTAACCGAACGGATTGCCGATGGCGATGGCGATTTGGCCTACTCGCACTTGATCAGAGTTCGCAAAGCGGATATGGCGCAAACCCGGCGCGTCGAGTCGGAGCACGGCAAGATCGGTGTCGGGATCATCGCCCACCGGATCAGCCTTCAAGGCGCGTCCGTCGATAGTCTGCGCAACGATCCGTGTGGCTCCATGGACCACATGGCTATTGGTCAAGACGAACCCATCCGGTGAGAGCACGAAACCTGATCCGCTGCCGGAGGTTGGAACATGTCCCCTGCTCCCAGGAAACTCGGCGCGAATGTGCAGAACCGATGGGCTCGCCGCCTCCACCGCTCGAACCACTGCGGCCGAGTAAGCATCGAGGAGCACGTCTTCTGCGGGACGATCGATTTGGTCCGCGGAAACGACCGCGTCGCTCTCCCTATCACTAATCCAGTCTAGCTGCATAGTTGATAGTATGCGTGCGGAGCCAAACTGCAACTCATCGCGACCAGGTCGCCGGCTCGTGCTCAATCTCGACAGCGATGAACTTCTCGATCATGGCAATCAGCTGTGGCAGGGCGAAGATCTGCATGAAATGTCCAGACACTGCGACACGAGCAACCCAGGCATCTGGTCGCACTTTCTTTAGGGCTTGCTCATCAAAGCGGGGACGGGAGCTTCCAATGAAGAGCAAGGGCGTATGAGAAGCGCTGAGGACTGGCTCAGCCTCCAAAGCAGGAAACTCCTTCAGGAGAGCCGATGCGAGCGCTTCCGGGTGTGAAATCATCGCGGTGACGATTGCCTCGCTAATTGCCCCATGCTCAAAGGGGAGGAAAAATGCCTCCTTGATAAAGCGAGCTACCACCGGTCTGAAGCCTTCTCGATTGATACGGGTAAACAAATCGCGGTAGGCATCTCGCACGGACGGCGCGAGCGGCAAAGCGCCATCGAGATTTACAACACCTGCGACCAACGCGGGTTCCCGTGCGGCCGACACCACGCTAATGACGCCGCCCATGCTATGGCCGACAAGCACGGGTTGATGTAGTTGCCGCTCGGCAACGAAGGAGCAGACACTGGCAGCAAACGCATCAAACGAAGGAACTACGTTGCCAAGCAAACTCTCCCCATGGCCAGGTAGATCAACGGCGATGACATGATACCGGGCGGCAAAGTGCCCCATGATCTCCTTCATATGGCCGCGATTGCAGCACCATCCGTGCACGAGGATAAGCGGCCTGTTTGCAGGTGAGCCCGCCTCGTCGAACGCTAGCATCGTTCGCCACCTTCGAGCTTGAAACCTTGGCCCCTGATCAATCCAGCCGCCGCGCCTTTTCCTGCCGGGACGCTCAGCCATAGCGGCGCCGGAGGAAGGTCATCACTACGCAAGATCATGCCCGATGCTTAGCCAATTCCATTTAACAGGAAAGACGGAAAAGGGGATTCGTTCTCAACCTTTGCGGAGCAAAATTCGTGCGATCGCTAGACAGGCCGGCAGCTTCTCGCAATAGTTGGCGATGACTGTCAGAGATCACCTTGTATCGATCGCCACGATCGTGCTGTTATCGCATGCAGCTCTGGCGCAATTTGAACCACCAGAGCAAGCCCCGGCCCCAGATGTCAATTCAGCTTTAGGCGCCTTGAACACTCTTCCACCCGAGTATCAAAACTTCGTGGTCAAAGTTTCTGCGGACAACGGAACGCCGGATCCGCCGCAATGGTACATCCTCGCCTATCGCGGTAACCCGCAGGAAGGGCTTTTCAGCATCATCGTTGCCAATGGTGAGATCGTGCAGGAGAAGCCGAGTTTTAACGTCGGTGAATTGTTCAAGGTTCCAAACCCAATCGCCATCGAGCGAATCACAATCGATTCGCGCTCAGCCTTCGACATCGCCGCTCAATTCGCTGCAGCAAATGACCACACGCTCAAAAGTGTCAGCTATGTCTTGCAGCAAACCGGTCCGGACGCCACGCCGGTGTGGAAGATATGGTGCTATGGTCGCGGGGGCAATTATTTCGGATACATCGAGATCTCCGCCACGAATGGGGCTGTCATTTCAACAGACGGGCTGCCTCGCGCGCCGTGAGCTTGAGGGTCAGCACTTCGTTCTATCAATTGAATCGGGCCGGTAGCGTCGGCGCCTGAAAGAATTGCCACGCCTCGGCAATGTCCACTGCGCTGGAGCGGTGCGTATCGAGTTCGGGCAGGGCATTCACCGGAAAGAAGGCAACCTCGGCGGTTTCATGACTGACCCGCGGCGAGCCGCCGCAGAGTTCACACAAGAAAAAGATCTTATAAATCGAGTGCGGGTTCGCAGGATAGCCGGCGCGATCACGGTCGAGAACGGCAGTAATCAGGCGCGCCTTGACTTGGTAGCCCGTTTCCTCCAGGCACTCGCGTTCCACGTTTTCTGCAGGGGTGAAGTTCACATCGGCCCATCCGCCGGGCAGTGTCCACTTTCCTGAAGATGCTTCCTTGATCAAGAGAACCTCAGCATCTCGAAAAACGACACCACGAACATCCACCTTCGGCGTTGAGTAGCCGATCTCGATCGGCCACTCGAACTCTGCCTTTCCGGCAAGGCGCATCACCTCGCTCGCAATTTCACGCAACCGGTGGAAGCGCTCCCTGTCGAATGGATCGTTCGAATATGTCATCCCGGCCTGGGCGATCGATGCGAGCTCTCGTGAAATTTCTAGCGCTGTCCGTTCCGCCATTCTCGGACATTAGCAGCTTATCGATGGCGGCGCGATGAGCGAAATGGAGTTGCAGCCGAGACCCTCGCACGGCGAAGCGGTCGTTTTCAGCTGAAATTCCCTGATGGTGCCACCGGCTGTGCGGACAACTTTTCAGCTCCATAAAGTTGCATGAAACGCTGCTCAGCTTCCGGCGTGCCAATCAAGATGATCTCGGCGCCACCGTCCAGAATTGTAGAGGGCTGCGGATTGATCATTAGTTTGCCCTTGGTGCGAAGTGCGACAACGTTGCAGCCCGTTTGGCTGGGAATTCCCGCTTGCGCGAGTGTTCGTCCGGCGAGCGGGCGGGGCACTCGCGTCTCAGTTAGATGCAGCCCCTCGGCGATCACTACTACTCCAGCGCGTCGCAAATAATTGAAGATGGTGGTAGCGCCCATTGAGGCATAGGAGAGGACAAAATCGGCTCCCGCCCGATGCAGTGTGGAGACGTTCCGTTCACGCGTTGACCGGCTGATGATCCGAATATCGGGGCGAAGACGGCGGCAATAGATTGTCAGATAGACATTCATGTCGTCGTCGTGGGTGGTTATGACGATGGCCGGGGCATGATCTATGCCCGCGCGCTCCAGCGTCTCATGGTCAGCCGCACTCCCTTCGATATAAGAATCCGAGTCCCGAATCCTGGCTGGATTGCTCTCTACAATTCGAAAATCGACCTCCCGCGCCTTGAGCGCACGTCCAATTGCGCGGCCGACCCGTCCTCCACCTACAATGATTACCGCGCCGGCACTGACATGATAGATGCAAAAAAACTCGTCGTACGTGCGGAGCTGTTCCGCCGAACCGGACAGGACCAAGATCGAGTTTGCGTCTATCACGCTTCCCGCAGTGACGATCTCATACTGTCCGCGCTTCCAAATTCCGATCACGCTAGCGCCGGTCAGCTTTCGAAGATTGCTCTCTGCAAGCGTCTTGCCGACCAGAGGGGTGCCGGCGGCGGTGGCTTCCGCGATCAAAAGCTCGCCAAATTCTGCGATAATATGCGCGCGCGCGTCGACTCCGATAATTCGCCGCGCGAGCGCTTGCCCCATCATGGTGCTCAGCTGAATCACGTCGGAGCTGCCGGCCAGTCGCAGAATATCCACGGCATCACTCGAACTCGCGGTCGTGACGATGGGAACAGTCTGGCTCATCTCGCGAACGGTAAAGGCCACGTTCGTATTGGCCATATCGTTGCCGGTTGCAGCAACCAGAGCGGCCTTCTCAGCGCGCACCACATGGGAAGTCTCGGGACGGTCGCTTTCCCCCAGCACCACTTGGAAACCTCAGTCATGCAATCGAAGGGCTTCATCCAAATCATAAACCAGGAGCGCGTACGGATACCCATAGTGAGTCAGTTTCTGCATAAGCGCTTTCGAAACTGGATCCATGTTGGTCAAGATGACGTGTCCGCTCGTGCGTTCTGGCAGTTGTCTCGGCGCTCTCAACTCCTCCTGAGCTTTCATCCATGGCGCGTAAAAAAACTCGATAAACGTAAATGGCAGCAGGATGAGCAGAAATACCATGCCGGAGAGAAGGACGATGATCGAAAACAGGCGGCCGAGGTCACTCGTGAAGGTGATGTCGCCAAAGCCCAAGGTAGACATAACTGTCAAAGTCCAATACAGGCCCGTGATCCAGCTGTGCTCACGTCGTTCAAAGACCATTAAGATGTGAAACAAAACGCTGTAGACCGTCACCATGAGGGTGAGAACAAGCAGAAAGCGAAGGAGGAGACGAATGTTGCGACGACTGGTCGCAGGCTTTAGGAAATGAGCGAGCTGCGCGGTCAGAAACTTCACACGGGAAGGCCTCTTCTTTCGTCAATGATACTGAAAGATGCTTGTCGTCACAGCAACTCCGAACGCGCGCTTGGTGAACAGACGCGAATGCTCAAGTCTATTCGATCTTGAAGCAGTAGGTGGTTGCAGATGCAGGACGAAAACGCGGACGCCGGGGGCAAGAAAGAGGCGACAGAGAAAGCTGAGAAGGCTCTCGAGGAGGGCTTTGCCGAGGTGCAGACACCTTCGGACGCCTCCAAAACTCTCGACAAAATTGAAGCGACTGGAGCTGGTGTCGAGGAGAAGGATATACCGCCCGAGGCAGGATCATCTGATCCGCTCGAGCAAGCTGAGACGATAGAAGCTGCAGCTAATTCCGCGACCTCGAAGAATCGCCCGGCAGCGGTCCTGGCGACCGCAGCTGTCCAGGTTGCTTCGGCGCCAACTGACAAGCGCAAGCCGCTTGATGAGGCGATCGGTCAGGCAGGCGGCCCGGCCGCCGAGGAATCCCCGGAAGTTAAGAGAGGTCGAGACCTTCTACGCAAAGAATTGATCCGCCGGCTCAAGCCGCTTGATGCGATCGACGCCACGATCTTCATCCAAATCAATCACCTTCCGCATCCGAAGCTGCTCGATCGCCTGTTTTCAACCCTCAGCTGGTTCATGACGGGAGGCCACGCGTGGATTCTCGTCATCGCCGCGGGCGCTTTATCCGACAAGAGTCGTGCGATGAGAGCTTGCCGTATTCTTCCCGCTTTGTATTTGGCAACATATACCGTCGAGATACCGATCAAGAGGTACTTCCGACGAAAACGTCCGTTCATCTCGATCGTGCGCGCCATTGTCGTCGGGCGCAAACCTGGCAGCTATTCCTTTCCTTCCGGACATAGCGCTGCAGCCTTTGCCGGCGCGACCTTGCTTCAGGCCTACTATCCCCGGGCGCGGCCGGTTCTGTTTGCAATTGCCTTACTGGTGGCGTTCTCGCGGGTTTATCTCGGTGCACACTACCCTGGAGATGTCCTCAGCGGAAGTCTGGCAGGTGCGGGTCTGGCAAAAGTTTATCGCACTCTGATCCACGGCTTCTTTACGAAGTAGCCCGGCGCTTTTGCGGATGTCCCCATCGTCGCAGGGCCTGCGGCGGGCCGCCGCCCCGACAATAACTTAGTCAGTGGCGCTCCGCTCTGTTGCCCTTTTTGTCGCCACTGTTACCTCCCCGGCGGCCTTTCGCTCCCGCACTACCTGCCTGCTGCCGATCCTGTCTCGAATAGGATGGCGCAGATCTCCGAGGTTGCCCTCCCGATCGCTCGACACGTGCGGACTGTTGAGACCTTCTCGATTGACCATAATACGCTGCGCTTCCCTGAGATGACCGCCTCGGAGCCCCTCCCCTGGCTTGCCGCGAATCATTGTCTCTCCTTGAACTCGCCACGCGCGAGCGCTGCGATTGCGGTCTGTCAACCGTGGAGGAACGATTGACCCGGGCTTCCGGCCGCGAATCGCCTTGAGACCTTGCGACCGAGCGCCTTGACTCTGACCGGGAGCGCTCTCGATTGGAAGCTGGCTGGGAACGAGCGACTTCGCCCGTCGGGCGATCGGATCTGACTGATCGCCCATCCTCCCCGCGTCTGTTGTTCCCGGAATTGCCTGATCGCCGCACCTGCTGTCCTTGGAACGAGGCTGGATTCTGCCTCGTCGTCCTCACGGAAGCTCTTTGGCTTTCATCGCGATTTTGCCGGCCCTCTCTCCGTTCGGCCTGCTGCCCACCTTGATTGTTCCGCCATTCCTCTGGCCTTGAGGAGGCGGACCGACGGACTCGATCTGAGCGCTCACGATTTGAAGTGCCACGATCGGGACGCTGCCAATCTTCTCCCCTCCGCTCGTCACGGTCCCGATTGCGCGCTACGTCCGGTCCGGACGAGCCGGGCTGCGAGACACGATCGGAACCTCGGCGATCAGAGCCCTGCCGATCTTGCCGGTCCCGACTGTCGCGAGTGCGATTGCGCGATGCTGTCGGTCCAGATGAGCCGGCCTGCCAGACGCGATCGGATCGCTCACGATACGATCCCTTACGATCGGAGCGTTGCCAATCTCCCCGATCTCGATCGTTCCGGTCTCGATCAAAGTCTGGTCGTGATGGCCTGGCGACGACCGAAGAACGCCCGTCCCGTTCGCCGCCTCGATTTCTCCCGCGGACATTTTCTCGATCACGATCATAGTTTCGCTGGCGCTGCCAATGTTGACGTTCGATTTTCGGACTCGGCTGCCAGGCACGTGCGCTCTCCCTCGTGATATTGACGACATTTACGGTGTCAGGGCCATCACCGCGTCCGCGGCCGCGCCTTTCATCTCTCCATTCCGGACGCCAATCATCCCTCCATCCGGGACGCCAGTCATCTCTCCACCTCGGATTCCAATCTCCAACGCACACTTTGCGCCGAGGCCAATCGCAATCATAGTTAAGCCACGGACCCATGGCAAAGCCGAACCCAAAGCTTACTACCGGCTCGACATAGGGCGTATATGGTTGCACGTAGACGACCTCGGGATCGTATTGCGGAACATAGATCACCTCGGGCTCGGCCGGCACGACGCGGATGTAGCTTCCCTCCTCGACGACGCGTTGTTGCGGGGTATCGACCAGCGTGCCCGCCGCTCGTGCCTGTGCGCGGAGCGACTGGATCGAATTCATGACGTCGGCCGGTTGATCCAAAAAGACCTCTCCGAGTTGAGTCGTCCACTCCAAATTTTGATCCATCCACTTGACAACCTCGGGGTAGCGGGCCAAGGACCTGACGCTTTCGTCCCACGGTTGGTTGTTGATCTGAGCTGGGTCGCCGCTTGTCGAAAGAAAGCGTGCTGCCAGGACGATATCGGACGGGACTGTGGCTGCCGGCAGAATCACTGCGATGAGAGCGTCAGGATACAGAGCGATTGGACCAAGCAGCTTGTCGAGTTCTTCCTTCGTTAAGTTCTGAGGAGGCGCTTCAGCCGCCGGCGGAGGAGGAGCCTGAGTCTGCACCTGCGCAAAGGCAGAAAAGCACGACAGAAGCGCCGTGGTTAACACGAATAGCCGAGATGACTTTCGCTTCGAAAAAGTATAATACAGCTTCATTTTGATTAAACACCGCAGAGGGACAAGTACTCACCCTTAAAATTGGCATCGGGCGGCTCGTCAGGGGAGCTGCTACACAAAGACGGCGATCAAGAACCAAATGATCATTGCTGCGCCGATGGCAAACTTGCCGATGATCCCCGCGGTCGTGCCGATCAGAGTGCCCCAGGAGGAACGACCAGCTGGGAGCAGACCCTTCCCGCCCAGCAATTCGCCCGCCAACGCCCCTACCAGTGGTCCAACAAAGATTCCGATGAGGCCGAAGAAGAGTCCGACAATTGCGCCAAGAATCCCACCGATTGCGCCCCAACGTGTAGCCCCGAACCACTTTGCGCCGAGTGAGCCGCTCACGATGTCGAGCGCCTGCGCCGCGATCATCAAGAGTGTAAGGACCAGCAGAGTCGGCCAACCGACGGAATGGAGAAGAAAGTGGTTGAGCACCGCGCCGCAAAGGATAAGGACAGTCCCTGGGACCAAAGGCACCACGGTTCCGACAAGACCGATGAGCATTAGCGCCAGCGTCAGAAACCACCAGAGAGCTTCCACAAATTGTTAGTCTCCGATTGCAGGCATGACGTCGAGGAAGAATCGACCGAAGTTGATTGAATCTGTTGATGGCAGCGCGTCCCGCTATAGGCGCGCCGTGCTCTGCCAGAGCGAATTCCCCTGGAGCATCTACTTAGCCCATGAAAATCATTCTTCTTGTCGCGACGTTCGTCACAGGTTTCACGACTTCGGGATGCATCGTTTACGAGCGGCGCACCGTTCCCAATCGCGTTGTGGTTCAAGAAACGACCGTTAGCCCGGCCCCGAGAGTAATTACCGTTTTGCCTGTGGGGTATCGGACTCGCGCTTACCGAGGCGTCGACTACTACTATTATGATAACGCTTACTACCGCAGGCACCCCGCCGGCGGCTATGAGCTCATCGCGCGTCCTTGGTGAACTTGGACAGCTGGCGTTTTGGTGTTGCTGCTGGGACCCGCAGCGCTTAGTCGAGACCCTCTTTTTGAAACAGCTTAGCCCAGCCTCGTCGAACGGCCTTACAAGAAGTTAAATACTGAGTTGTATAGGCGCTTGGATCAAGCGCCTGTGGATTTCGCCGCGCTTTTCTCCTCGCGATGGCAAAACTCGAAAATTGCAGGGGCGCTTGTATCACAGTTGGTAATG
>DATLIT010000329.1:0-3195 GCA_035539295.1 Terrimicrobiaceae bacterium
GCAGAAGGGACTTGGCGTGTCACCAATCGAGTTGGTGCAAACGCGGCGTTTGCTACTGGCGAAACAGTTACTCACCGAGACAAAATTGCCCGTCACTGAAATCGCGTTCGCGAGCGGCTTCTCCAGCCTGCGCCGTTTCAACGACGCTTTCGGCACGCATTATCGCATGCCGCCGACACATCTGCGCAAGCGCGCCGCCGAGCACCATGAAACGGTCGACGCCGGCCGCACCTTGACTTTGCGATTGAGTTACCGGCCGCCGTACGATTGGGAGGAAATTCTGAAATTCCTCGCTGCTCGCATGATTCGAGATGTGGAATTCGTCACCGCGGACAGCTATGCACGCACGGTTCGGTTAGGCAAACGCACCGGCTGGATCAATGTCACGCACGCACCCGAAAAGCGTGTGCTTGTGGTCGAGTTCACGCACACACTTACGCCGGTCTTGCCGGCTTTGTTAGGCAGGCTGCGCAACTTGTTCGACCTCACGGCGCGGCCAGATCTGATCGCGGCGCATTTGATGAAAGACAAACTTTTGAAAAAAAGCGTGAGAAAGAATCCCGGTCTGCGCGTACCCGGCGCGTTTGACGGTTTTGAAATGGCGATCCGCGCGATTCTCGGACAGCAGATCACAGTGAAAGCCGCGACGACGATCGCCGGCCGTTTCGCTGAAGCTTTCGGAGAGAAACTCCGGACGCCGTTTCCTGAGCTCACACGACTCTCGCCACTCGCCGCAGGCATTGCCAAAGCCAGCGTCGGCGGCATCGCGAAGCTCGGAATCGTAAGAACGCGCGCAGCAAGTATCCTCGCTTTGGCGCGGGCGTTGCAAGCTGGCTCGTTAAAACTCAATGCAGGGACAAATCCCGAAGCCGACATCGCGCAGCTAACCGCGCTGCCAGGCATCGGCCAATGGACGGCGCATTACATCGCCATGCGCGCTTCGCGTTGGCCGGATGCTTTTCCGAAAGAAGACATTGCGGTGCGCAACAGCCTCGGCCGAGTGAGTACGAAACAGGCCGAAGAAATTTCTCAGGCCTGGCGTCCATGGCGGAGCTACGCCGTGATGCATCTATGGAAGAACCCGCGAAGTCCTATCGAGATCTCGGTTTGACTGTCCACAGTTCGATTCGCCCACGGAGCCGTCGACCCGCCCTCGGTGGATCCACCGACTTTTGGCCAGACCGCCGAGCGGACGATTCGACCGAGCACGGATTACTACGATAGTGACGGTTACGATCCGGACTTCATTCCAGGTTACGAAGTCCCGCTGCCTTCTCACCGCGACATGTCCCGGATTGCTGCGCGGAAGGCACAAGCCCTGTCAGGCGCGAACATTTACGAGCTTCAGTACCATCATTTCAGCATTGTCATGCATCGCATGCAAAGGCTCGCCCTATTCGCTGCCTGCAACATCGACGGTCGAAAGCCGAAGAAGGTTGACCGGGACATCGGCGCTGTCAGCGCTAGCTAGCGGAAACGGAGTTTTTCTTTGTCATTGAATTCCAGCCGCATTGGCGCTCTTTCTACACGGTGCCAGCCCGATAGCCTCTCGAGGATTGTAGCATTTTATTGTAGCACTTTTCGATTTTGCGTGGGTGGGCATGGATTCATATGGGGCCGTCCACAGAGGTGACTCATTGATTAGGAGGCACGTATCACCTTGACACGGTAGGGGTCAGAGGTTCGAACCCTCTATCGCGCACTCTCTGTAAAACGCGCTCAAACCGCATGAATAAAGGATCTGCAGACGGAATCCAAATATGCAAGGAGGTGCAGGGAAACGCGCGAAAAAGCACCATTTAGCGGATTTTATTGGCACCGAATTGGCACCAGATTGGTGGGAAAAACAGTCTCCAGCGCTGCAAACCTGGTGCCTGGCTCGCCCAAAACAAACGCCGTATTCCGCTTGAGGAGCTATCACGATAACGCCTAACCGGTGCGAGAGTGCCCCCAAGGAAGTAGGGCGGATTCAGCACACGGGCAACAGGAAGCCGCCGCGCTTTCTCGCTGCGGTTACGAGAGTCGAACGAACTTGAGCTTCAACCCTCTTCTTGCCCTTTGAACATTTGGAAAGATAAATCAGTTGCAGCCGGGGAGGCTAAAATGTTCTGATTTTCACCAGAAGAAATTGCGATTGAAAGAGGCAACAGTATGAAAATCCTGATGGTACTTACCTCCCACGACACACTAGGCAACACAGGCCGCAAGACCGGCTTTTGGCTCGAGGAACTGGCTGCCCCTTACTATGTATTCAAGGATGCGGGCGCTGAGATTGTGCTGACCTCGCCGAAGGGTGGACAGCCGCCGCTCGATCCCAAAAGTAACGAGCCGAACTTCCAGACCGATCTCACTCGCCGGTTCGAAGCCGATGCGGCCGCAAAGGCGCAACTCGCTTCGACCGTTCGCCTCGACAGTGTTAACGCCAACGATTACGACACGGTTTTCTACCCGGGTGGGCACGGCCCGATGTGGGATCTGGCCGAAGATCCGAATTCGATCAAACTGATCGGGTCGTTCTTGGCCGCGGGCAAGCCTATTGCCCTAGTCTGTCACGCACCCGGCGCGCTTCGCAACGTCGAGACTGCAGACGGCAAGCCGTTGGTGGAAGGTAAAAATGTCACTGGTTTCACCAACTCCGAAGAGGAGGCGGTGGACCTGACCAAGGTCGTGCCTTTCCTGGTCGAAGACGAACTCAAGGCGAAAGGCGGCCATTTCTCGAAGACTGAGGACTGGGGAGTTCATGTTGTCAGCGATGGGCTACTGATTACTGGACAGAACCCAGCCTCATCAGGCCCTGCGGCGAAAGTCCTTCTCGACCGTCTTGCTAAGCCCGGTAAGTGCTGAGCGCTTTGCCGGTCCCTTGAAACACGTGCGGGCGAGGGAGTCGGAAGCTCAGAAGCGGCTTTCAGGAGCTGGGAGGTAGAGCTTTTCAGCGAATCTGCAAGATCGACGCGCTGGTCGGGGGCTGCGATCGGCAGTCACTCAATAATGCTGCCGCCATTCTCGGCGATCAATAGACGAGTTAGCCATATGGGCCTTGAGGTTTTTGTTTCGGACTTTTGCTTTTGACTGCTTCATCATCTGACTGGAACCTGCCGAAACAGCCTCCGCCCGGAGTCTATTCCCATCAAATCGAAACCCGTTGTGTGGCCGACCAGGCCAGTTCCTAAAAATCTCTACCTCAATATCGATTAC
>DATLIT010000330.1:0-2741 GCA_035539295.1 Terrimicrobiaceae bacterium
AACCAGAAGGGCCTGAAGAAATGGCCAGGTGACCGCGAGGAACAATCCAGAAATCAGCAGCACCAAGATCAGGACGAATGCCGTGCGAAATTTTGCCTCGTCAACTTTAACTGGATCCATAAGGGTTGCGATCTCCGCAAGCAGCAGCAATTTGCATTAGACCGCCGCACGCAATCACTGTACGCGCTATTTCCAAGCACGGCGAGCCAATCTGCCTGAAGAACTGGCTCCCGCGACGATAACCGCCCAACGTTGTGCTGGTAGACGCGAGAGTGATAACCATCGCGGACGAGAGCACCTCAGGGCTCTTCCCGGAAGTCCCTTGAAAATCGTTCGTCGCGACAAGCATTCCGTTCGATTTATCGCAGCGCAGGGTGTCTCTGGATCCTATAACCCGCGACAAAGCGTACGCGCCTAGATTTACTTTGATTCTCCGGGCGGCAAACACAAAAAGACCTTGCCAGCACCGGCAGAAATGGCTATCTGCCCACTAAAAGAAGCGGTTCCTTCAGCGAATCAAAATCGGGACGGAAACTGCCGCCCCTCCGTCCCAACCACCCCCACCTGCGGCACATTTCACCACAGAGATTAGTCCATGAAAATGCTCACCTCGTCCTCAACCAAGCGTCTTGTTGCTTTGCTTGGAGTCCTAGCCATCAGCGGGTTGGTTCCATCAGCTCGAGCTGAGGAAAAGCCCACCATCCCAATTATCGTCAAGGACACAACGTCGTTTTTCTGGCAGATTGTGTTTTCGGGTGCCCGTAAAGCAGGCAAAGAGCTGAACGTGAAGGTGCCGGAGCTCGGCGCGCAATCGGAGTCCGACATCAACGGCCAGATTTCCATCCTCGAAAACGCCGTCTCCGGAAAGCCGGCCGCGATCGTCATCGCGCCAACGCAGTTCGCGGCGCTCGGCAAGCCGAATGACGAAGCCGCCAAGAAGGTCACCATCATTGGCATCGACTCGCCTGCGGATTCCAAGGCTTTCACATCGTTCCTGACTACCGATAACGTCCAGGCTGGACGTGTCGCCGCGGACGGCCTGGCGGCTGCCATCGAGAAGAAATATGGAAAACCAGAGGGTGACATCGCTTTGATCACCTCGATTCCCGGCGTCGGCTCATTGGACGCGCGTGCGAAAGGTTTCAAAGAGCAAATTCAGGCCAAATATCCGGGGTTGAAACTTGTCGCTGACAAGTACGCGGACGGGATGGCAACGACAGGCCTAAACATGATGACGGATCTGATCACCGCTAACCCGAACTTGCGCGGTGTTTTTACCTCGAATCTTATCATGACGCAGGGGGCGGGTCAGGCGATCGCCGAGAATAAGGTCGCCGACAAAATCATGCTCATCGGCTTTGACTCGGACGACAAGACCGTCAAGCTGCTGGCGGACGGCTACGTTCAAGCCCTCGTCGTGCAGGATCCGGCCCGTATGGGATATGAAGGCATCAAGACGGCACTCGCAGCATCAAAGGGTGAGAAAGTGCCAAAGGATGTCGACACTGGAGTGAACCTGATCACCAAGGAAAATATGAATTCCGACCGCTCGAAGGAGCTGCTAACGCCGGATGTCAGCAAGTAGCAGAGAGTGCCTGAGTCAATCCGCTCTCAGCTTCGGGATAATCTAGGCCGCCGATGAATCAAACGCAGCAGAGTGGCACGGCCACACGGAAGGGCGAGCCCTTGCTCGTTCTCAAGAAGCTGGACAAGCGCTTTGGAGCGACCCATGCGCTCAAAGCGGTTGATTTGGAGTTTGAGGCCGGGGAGGTCCACGCGATCGTCGGGGAGAACGGAGCGGGTAAATCCACGCTCATCAAGATGCTCACGGGGGTGCATGAACGCTCCAGCGGCGAAGTCTACTGGGAGGGAAAGCCGGTCGCCTTGGCGACGCCTCATGAGGCGATCGACCACGGCATCAATGCCGTCCATCAGGAAGTTGTCCTTTGTCCTCACCTCACTGTTGCCTCAAACATTTTCCTCGGCGACGAGAAAGTGCGCTTTGGGATTCTCCAACAGCGCGAAATGGTTCGAGAGGGTCAAAAAATTCTCGATGATATCGGCTTTAAGTTGCCGGCCGCTGCCCTGCTCTCCTCGTTGACTATCGGCCAGCAGCAGCTGGTGGCGACCGCTCGCGCGTCCACGCGCGGCACTCGCTTCCTGATTTTCGACGAACCCACCGCCTACCTAACGCGCCAGGAAGCCGCCCAACTCTTCGCCCTGATTGGGCGCCTGAAGGCGAAGGGAGTCACCATCGTCTATATTTCCCACCGGCTGGAAGAAGTCTTTCAGCTAGCCGACCGCGTCTCCATTCTGCGCGACGGAGCGCTCGTCTCGACCGAGCGCGTTGCGGAGACCAACGAGGAAAAGCTGATCACGGGCATGATCGCCCGCACGATCGAGCAGATTCATTACAAGGAGACGATTCCCTTCGGCGATGAGATCCTGCGCACGGAGAAACTCAGCGGTAAAGGCTTCGAAGATATCAGTGTGCGGGTGAGGGCAGGGGAGGTGGTCGGACTCTACGGGCTGATTGGTGCTGGACGAAGCGAGTTTGTCCAGAGCATTTTTGGCCGATTTCCCAAGACCGGAGGACAAATCTTCTGGAAGGGCAAGCCCGTGGAGATCAAGCGAGAAAAAGATGCCATCGGGCTCGGCATCGCGCTGGTGCCGGAGAGCCGCCGCGATCAAGGTCTCTGCCTGAACCTCGGGGTTGGACTAAACATTAATCTGCCCATCTA
>DATLIT010000331.1:0-7905 GCA_035539295.1 Terrimicrobiaceae bacterium
CGCGTATGCGCAGACCGGAGCCTGGCCGAAGGCGCTCGAGAGTGGGATTGCGAGTCTGCAGACCTATGGCGGGGCCGCCGTCGGAGATCGCACCATGATCGATGCCCTTGTGCCAGCCAACAAAGCCCTGCTGGCGGGCGAGGGGCTCCCCCGCGCGGCGGAAATGGCGCGTGCGGGTGCCGAGGCAACGGCGAAGATGGATCGTGCGGGAGCCGGCCGTTCCTCCTACCTGAGCGCGCGCTCGCTGAGCGATGTACCTGATCCCGGCGCCGTGGCCGTCGCAGAAGTCTTTGCCGCGCTCGCGGCCGCGCACTAACCCTGCGCAGGAATCTGCGGCATCCTGCAGTCACTCGCGTTTCCCCTCGTTCCGGGACAATATGCCGGCGCCCTAAGCACAGGTAAGAAAAACGCTCGCAATTTTTGGGCTTCTCAGATAGTCGGTTTGGGTGAACGGCGAAAAATCCCGAAGGGTTCGGCGGTTTCCCCCACAGCCACGTCGTTGTCCCATGAACTTATATGATCAGATTCAATAACATCGTAAAGTCATTGACCGTTGCGTTGATGGCCCTCGCCGGTTCTCTCCCGGTTGCAGCCGCGGCGGAGAAAATCACTGTTGGCTGGGCAGCCTGGGATCCAGCGAATGCGCTCGTCGAGTTGTCGAAGGACTTCACCGCCAAAACCGGCATTGAAGTCGGGTTTGAATTCGTTCCGTGGCCCAATTTTGCGGATCGAATGCTCAACGAGTTGAACTCACACAGCGATCGAATGGATCTGCTGATCGGCGACAGTCAGTGGATTGGCGGTTCGGCCGAGAACGGACATTATGTGAAGCTCAATGATTTCCTCACGAAGGAGGGAATTTCGATGGACAGCTTCCTAGAGCCCACGGTCGAGGGCTACTCGACCTGGCCGAAGGGGACCAAGAACTATTGGGCCGTGCCGTTAATGGGCGACGCCAATGGCTGGACCTATCGGAAGGATTGGTTCTCTAGACCCGAGCTTAAGGACGCGTTCAAAGCCCAGTATAACCGTGAACTGGCCCCGCCAAAGACGTGGCAGGAGCTTTACGAGGTGGCGAAGTTCTTTCAGGGACGCGAAATTGACGGCAAGAAAGTCTATGGCGCGGCGATTTTCACCGAGCGTGGCTCGGAAGGGATCACCCTCGGGCTGAGCTCGGCACTTTATGCCTGGGGTGTTAATTATGACGATCCGAACAAACCGTATCAGTTGGATGGTTTCACGAATTCGCCGGCCGCGGTGGAGGCATTGGAGTTCTATAAGAAGCTTTTCAAGGAATGCACACCTCCCGGATACACCGACGCCTACATGCAAGAGGGCTTGGACGCGTTCAAGTCGGGCCAGGTGGCGATGATGATGAACTGGTTTGCCTTCTTCCCGGGACTTTACAAGGATCCCGTTGTGGGAGGAGACAAGATCGGCTTCTTCGTCAATCCCGAGCAGAAGGTCAAGGCTTCGACGCTAGGGGGACAAGGCATCTCAGTCGTGTCTTATTCGAAGAATAAGGATGCTGCTTTCGAATACATAAAATGGTTTGTCGATCCGGAGGTGCAGAAGAAGTGGTGGGCGCTCGGCGGCTACACCTGCAGTAAAGGTGTTCTTCTCGACCCCAAGTTCTCGGCCAGCGCACCGTTCGCAGGAGAGTTTCTCACCGCCATGTCCCAAGTGAAGGATTTCTGGCAGGAACCCGCCTACGCCGAACTACTTTCAGCAATGCAGCGTCGCATCCACGACTACGTTGTGGCGGACAAGGGGACAGCCAAAGAGGCTCTGGACAAGCTGGTGGAAGACTGGAACAAAATATTCCAAGAAGAGGGTAAGCTCTGATCGCTTCCCGCGCCGGCAAGGGTTGACTTTCGGGGACCTTGGGTAGCGGGAGCAATTTAGAAAATCGCCGCGTCCGGGGTTCCCCCCTTACCGGTCAGCCGGCACGAAGAGCTTTGGCGGCTTCAGCAGCAAACGCATTCCCCAACAAACCCAGGCTCCCATAGCCAACGAGTAATGCCAGCGCCCACCATTGGCTTTTCTTCTGCTCCGGAAGACGGGCATCCAGCAGGACCGAGGGGTGGTGCGGGCAGGCGGCGGTCCCACGGTCTATCCGACCGGATGATCGCGTGGCTTTTCATTGCTCCGACCATTCTTCTACTGCTGGTCATCAATATATTTCCGCTCATTTGGTCGATTCAGCTCTCCTTCACCAACTTCAAGGCGAACCGGGCGGTCCAGGGAATTCAAAATGTCGGAATCCTTAATTACATCAATATTCTGCACGACGAGGAGATTTGGAGCGCCCTGCAGATCACCGCGCACTTTCTCTTCTGGACGATCCTGCTGCAAGTGCTGCTGGGATTTTCGCTGGCGTGGCTGGTCAACCGCAAGTTCCGCGGGCACTCCTTCTGGACGACGATGATCCTCCTCCCGATGATGCTCTCGCCGGCGGTGGTAGGAAACTTCTGGAAGTTTCTCTTTCAGCCGCAAATTGGGCTTTTCAATTATGTCGTCTCATTCATCACCGGGGCTGATCCGTCCTCCTTCCAGATGATCGGCGACGTGAAGCTGGCGCCTTGGGCGATCATCATTGTGGATACCTGGATGTGGACTCCATACGTGATGCTGATCTGCCTGGCCGGCCTGCGATCCATTCCCGATTACATCTACGAAGCAGCCGAGGTTGATCGCGCTTCGGCATGGCGGACTTTCTGGTCCATCACCTTGCCGATGGTTGCACCGTTTCTGATGCTCGCGGTGCTTTTCCGCGGAATCGAAAACTTCAAGATGTTCGACCTCGTGGTAAATCTTACGTCCGGCGGGCCGGGATCGGTCACCGAGCTGGCGTCGATCAATCTCAAGCGCGAAGCATTTGAAAAATGGCGGACCGGTTATTCATCGGCCTTCGCGGTGATACTCTTCGTCACCGTGTTCGGGATCGCCAATATCTACGTGAAATTTCTCAACAGGGTGAAGCAAAGGTGAGGAAGCCACCTCCCAACCTGTCCGCCGTCGAGCCAAGCCGCGTCGTCAAGCGGTTCGCCGCGGTTGTCGTGATCGCATACGCCCTGATCACCATGGTGCCGATGCTCTGGATTTTCGTGACGAGCTTCAAGTCGCCCCAGGACTCAATTGCGTATCCGCCCAAGATCCTTTTCCAGCCTTCGATGGAAGGCTACGTGAATCTCTTTACGGCGCGAACGCGTCAGACATCCGAGTATATTGCGAGCCTGCCCCCGGCGCGGACATGGTATGACAAGCTAGTGCGATCACACGGCATGGTGATCGCGGGGCCTTCGCGTTTCGCCGAACGCTTCTGGAATTCAGCCATCATCGGCTTCGGATCGACCTTTCTCTCCATATTCCTGGGCACGCTTACAGCTTACGGATTTTCGCGATTCAAAGTCCCGATGAAGGATGACTTGATGTTCTTCATCCTCTCGACCCGCATGATGCCGCCGATCGCCGTCGCCATCCCTATTTTCCTCATGTACCGGCAACTTGGTTTATCCGATACGCACGTCGGGATGATCCTGCTCTACACGGCGGTGAACATCTCACTGGCGGTCTGGCTGCTGAAGGGTTTCGTCGATGAAATTCCCCGCGAGTACGAAGAGGCCGCGATGATCGATGGCTATACCCGTTTCCAGGCATTCACGAAGGTGGTGCTCCCGCAAATGCTTTCCGGCATCGCAGCCACCGCGATCTTTTGCCTGATCTTCGCCTGGAACGAATACGCCTTTGCCCTCCTCCTGACCTCTTCCCGCGCGCAGACGGCGCCGCCCTTTATTCCCACGATCATTGGCGAAGGCGGCCTCGATTGGCCCGCCGTGGGAGCCGGCGCGACGTTGTTCATGATTCCGGTCGTGTTTTTCACCATTCTCCTGCGCAAAAATCTCCTGCGCGGGATTACCTTTGGAGCGCTGAGAAAGTAGTTCGCCATGAAGCGTGAGAGGCGAAATATTCCTCCGTCTGTATCTGCAGTTCCAAGTCTGGCGGCCTCGCCGGAGGCAGGGCGGAAATGGCCAAAGCCTTTGCGCCGTGGCCGCATGGAAAATGTTGCCAGCTTTCTCATCCTCGCCGGAGCCTTCCTGCTCATGCAACCCTTCTCCCTTTCGCTTTACGCCTACTCGTTCATTACAATTCTGATCGGAACGGCGATGTTCATCGTCGTTAGTCATTTTCCGGAATAGAGCATGGCATCGATCCAGGTTTCCGCTCTTCACAAACGCTTCGACGACTTCGTCGCCGTCAATGGCTCGGATTTTACCGTGTACCACGGCGAGTTCTTCGTCCTCCTGGGACCGTCCGGTTGCGGCAAAACGACAACCTTGCGGATGATTGCGGGATTGGAACTGCCCACCTCGGGCACCATTTTGCTCGACGGCGAGGACGTGACATTTGAGCGGGCGGGCAGGCGCGACATTGCCTTCGTTTTCCAAATGTTCGCGCTCTACCCGCACATGAACACCCGCAACAACATCGCTTTCCCGCTTAAATGTTCCGGCCTTTCCCGCTCGGAGATTCGGAAGAGAGTGGAGGAAACGGCGCAGCTATTGCGAATCGACCATCTGCTCGGCAAATCTGTTTCCGGTCTCGCCGGCGGCGACCGCCAGCGGGTCGCGTTGGGTCGCGCGATCGTCCGCCGCCCGAAAGCCTTCCTCATGGACGAACCGCTCGGCACGCTCGACACGGAGTTTCGCGATCTCATGATCAACGAACTGCGCACCTTACACGATCGCATCGACGCGACGACGGTGTATGTCACGCACGATCAGATGGAGGCGATGGCCATGGCCGACAGAATTGCGGTCATGAACCAGGGCGTGATGGAACAGCTCGGCCCGCCTCAGGAAGTTTACGACAAACCGGCATCTGTCTTTGTGGCGGATTTCATTGGTTCGCCGCCCATGAGCTTTTTGAAGTTTCACGGTGAATTGCGACCCGGCGACACAAGCGTGCAGGTCAATGGTGCCCAAGTGCCAATCCCCGAAGTGCGCGAAGGCTTCGCCGCAGACAATTTTCTCCTTGGTATCCGGCCCGAACATGTCCGACTCGATCCGGCCTCTGACCTGCGGGGCAGCGTTTCTGGTGTCGAATATCTTGGCACGACGCAGATTCTGACGATGGATACTCCCCAAGGCGTCGTCAAAGCGCGGATTTCATCGAGTGAGCCTGTCGAGATCGGTGACAATGTCGGGCTGCGCTTTCTTTCCAGCCGTTTGTCGCTCTTTCACGAATCCAGCGGCCGGGCCGTTCGGACCGCTCTCCACGACGAATAGGCGCCGATGGCGGAAGTCACACTCAAAAAGATCTCGAAACGTTTCGGCCGGACCACGGCCATTTCGGAACTCGATCTCACGATTCGCGATGGCGAGTTCTTCGTGTTGCTCGGACCGACCGGCGCAGGTAAAACGACCACCTTGCGACTGATCGCGGGACTGGAGAAACCGGAAGAGGGGACCATTATCATAGCTGGGCAGGACGCCACCTTAGATGCCCCGGCGCAGCGGGACGTTTCCTTCGTTTTCCAACAATATTCGCTCTATCCGCACTTGAGCGTTTATGAAAATCTCGCCTTCCCGCTGCGCGCTCCCAGCCGCAAAATGCCTGCGGCTGAAATCGCTCAACGCGTCGAGCGCGTCGCGAAGATGGTTCGCATCGATCACAAGCTGCAGAACCGTTCCACGCGGCTTTCGGGCGGCGAAATGCAGCGCGTCGCGATTGGACGCGCGCTGATCCGCGAGCCGAACATCTACCTTATGGACGAACCGCTCTCCTCACTCGACGCCAAGCTGCGAGTTGACCTCCGGCTCGAGATCAAGCGCATCCAGCGAGACATGGGCGCCACCATTCTGTATGTGACCCACGACGCAGTCGAAGCGATGACGCTGGCAGATCGCATCGGCATCCTGCGCGAAGGGCAGCTCGTCCAACAAGGCAGCCCGCGCGAGATCTATGAAAGGCCGCGCAACATTTACGCTGCGCTCAAGCTCGGCCAGCCCGCCATCAACCTCATCCCGGCTGAACTCATGCCCGCGGAACCGAAGCCGCCGAACACCGTGACGTTCGGCGCGCGCACCGAACATATTACCATCTCCCGGGGTCAAAATGGAAAAGCAGACGGCCGAGTTGTCCTCGCCGAACACCTCGGGAACCAATCCAACCTTCTCATCGACGTCAAGGGAACGCAGGTTCTCGTGCTTGTTCCGCCGGAATCAACTCTTAGCACCGGCGACGAAGTCGGATTGAATCTCCGCCACCCGCTTTACTTCGACCGCGAAGGCGAACGCATCCAGCCCTGACCACTTAGACGGGTCCGCTTTTCGGGCCGGGGAGAGTTAGTCGGAGCGTTTGTTGTGTGAGTGTAAGTTTTGGTAACAATATATTTGACTCAGCAGACTCAAACCTCCACGACATAATTGCGATGAGGTTGCCGATACCGGCAAGCTATCACTCTCCAACGGGCAGCAAGTGCTTCCACTGACTGAATTCGCCCTTGAATGAGCCGCAAATTTGTCTGACGCCTTGGAGGCCATCGATTACTCCAAAACCCATACCAAAACTTTTCTTGCTGCCCATCCCCTCTCGCTCTCTGACCCACTGGGGCTTAATTTCGAGAATCGGATAGGTTTCTGACACAGTATGTTCAATGTTATTGACGTTTGTCGTTGAAGCTCGCTCTGATACAGTCGTGATTCGCTGGGCCATTTCCTGTGCGGGCAGTCCATTGTAGGTCCAAATAATCCCCACCACCGGGATGTTGATCGCCGGAAAGATATCTTTTGCCATCTGGAGCGTGCTGAGTGCGCCTCCGATGAGCAGTAAGACTGCCAGTGCGGTGAACGTGTAGGGCGCTCTAAGAGCGATCTTTACGATCCACATGATAGCGATTCTCCTTCCCCGTCGAGGTCGGGATCGGGACGTTGTTGAGAAAGCTCGTCTCGCTCATGGCGGATGTCCTGTGTCGTGTGGTTTTGTTGGATTCAAAGGCGCGTGCCTTCGCTAAAACCCTAGCGGAATTCCGCGCGCTGTCTATTGGGCGATGGTTGTTTCCCAGCCCGACTTTTCGTCGAGAGAGTCCTCTGCGACTGATAGGAAAGCTGGTGAAGCGGAATTTTAAACACCTCTGCTACAATAAGATATAAAACAGCCTTCTTTTTGAGAGCCCGTATAGAGCCCATAAAAACAGCCGCAAAAGCCTTTTTTTAAAGCAGACCCTGTCCTCTTTACCCGCTCCCCAAAAGAAAACCCTTCTAGCAGGCTCCTAGGGCGAGAAATGGCCGGGGGGCACTTTTGCACAAAGGATGTTTTTAAAAGAAGCCTGTTTTCTTGCGAAGTGGCATTCGTTCTCGCCGTCGATATAGGTTGGCTCAAGAGACACACAAGTCCAGAGTTGCCAGTATGGACACTGCATTGATCGGTGCCTTTTCGGCGGTCATGGGCTCACTCGTAGGCGGCTTGACTTCGTTCCTAACCACCTACGCCAATCAGCGCAATCAGAGTCGACGTGATTTTTTCAGCAAACAAATCTCTAAACGTGAAACGCTCTATACTGAATTCATTAATGAAGCTGCACGTCTTAGTATCGAATCGCTCGATAGCCAAATGGAGAAAGCCAGTGGATTGGTGACCATTTACGCGCTGCACAACCGGATTCGCCTAAACGCATCGGAGGAGGTCGTTCAGGCCGCAGACCACACAATCGCAAATATTGCTCAATCTTACAAGCGCCCGAATTTGACAGCAGAGGAAATTCGCAGCGGGGCCTATTTGGACATCGAGGATCCCTTGAAGGAATTCGGTCAAGCATGCCGAAACGAGCTTAATAAGCTCTACAGTTCTGCGACTTAAGCTCCTGGCGCAGCGAAAATCTTCCCTGAGCTGATTGAGGGTGAC
>DATLIT010000332.1:0-9041 GCA_035539295.1 Terrimicrobiaceae bacterium
CTGGCAGAGCGGCTCGGACCGCTGGAGCCGCGCCGGATCGACAACGAAAACGCCGTGCTTGCGGCATTTGCAAACTCCAAAGTGGCCGAGTTTATCAACGCGGCAATCGACGAAGGCCTGCAAACCTCCGGCGCCGAAGAAGTGACGGCGAAGTATCGAAGCGGCCCCCGGCTGGTAACCTTCGACGGCGCGGTTTACTTACGGCCCACAATCTTGCGGTGCGAATCGCCTGCGCACCCGCTGGCGATTCGTGAGTTCCTTTTTCCGTACGCGAGCGTCCTCGAGTTGCCCGAGTCCAAGAGGGTTGAATCGATTGGATCGTCGCTGGTCGTGACGGCAATCACGCGCGATGAGCGCTTGATTGAGCAACTCCTCGCATCGCCAGACATCGAGCGGCTGAACATCGGCCCTCTATCGACGATGCAGGTGGCTTGGGACCAGCCGCATGAAGGCAATCTTTTCGAGCTCCTCTACAAGAGGCGAGCGATCCAGCGCGTATAAGCATGCCCACCGGCTTCGATTTTCAGCCGCGGACGCGCGTGATCTTTGGCACCGGCGCCATCAATCGCATCGGCGAAGTCGCGTCTGCTCTCGGCACGCACGCATTTCTCGTCACCGATCCCGGCATCGTTGCCGTCGGCCACCTTGACCGGGCCCGCCGAGCCCTTAACGCCTCGAGTGTAAATGTCACGATCTTCGATGCGGTAAAAGAAAACCCCACCACCCGCGAGGTGGACCAATGCGTCGAAGCCGCACGCGCCGTTCGTCCCCAGCTCATCATTGGCCTGGGTGGCGGCAGCAGCATGGACACCGCCAAAGGCTGCAATTTTCTTCTGACCAACGGCGGCCGAATGCAGGACTACTGGGGCGTTGGCAAAGCGAATAAGCCGATGCTCCCGTTGATCGCCGTGCCGACCACGGCCGGCACAGGCAGCGAATGTCAGTCCTTTGCGCTCATTGCCGACGAAAAGACCCATCAGAAGATGGCCTGCGGCGATCCGAAGGCGGCGCCGTCCGTCGCGATTCTTGATCCTTTGCTTACGTTGACACAGCCGAGGTCGGTCGCGGCATGCACGGGCATCGATGCCATCGCGCATGCCGTCGAAACAGCCGTCACCAAAAGACGCAATGAGCTCTCGTGGCTTTACTCGCGCGAAGCTTTCCGGCTCACAATTTCGAACCTCGAGCATGTGTTGCAGCGCCCCGACAATCTCGAATCACGGGCGGCGATGCAACTCGGCGCCGCCTACGCTGGCACCGCGATCGAAAACAGTATGCTTGGGGCCGTTCACAGTGCGGCCAACCCTCTGACCGCACACTTTGGCATTGTCCATGGACAAGCCGTCGGCATGATGCTTCCGCACGTCGTCCGATTCAACGCACAGCAGCCAGAGTCGGCGGCCATTTACGCGCAACTCGCACGGTCCGCGGATCTGGCCGCCGGGAGTGCCCGCGCCGAGCAAGCTGTTGAGGCCTTGATCGCGGAGATCCATTCTCTGCTCCGGGTCGCGCAAATGCCCCCTTCACTCTCAGCCCTAAACATTACCCGCGTCGAGTTGGCCAAGTTGGCCGAGGAAGCCACCGGACAATGGACCGCGCGGTTCAATCCTCGGTCGATCACCGCCTCCGATTTCGAAACAATCTACGCCGCCGCGCTGTAGTCATCCACCGTCAGTTGACGTGGGAGGGTCTGCGTCCGCGCGTTGTCAGAGGAACAAGCTTCCGAGCCCACGAGGGTGACGGCTTGAGCGCTGGGCGCCTCCATCAACACCACGCCCATAGAAGGCGCCGGACGTCCAGAGAAGGTCACCGAACCGCATTACCGAAACCCACCGGCAACTCCGTTGCGGCGGCAGCACGTTTGGGCGAGTCTTCCATGTTGCGAATCGACTGTTGAGTAAAATTCATGAGGACGAAGCCGTAGCCATGGGTGTTCTTTGCTTGTCGCAGATTTCGAAGAATCCACTTTGCGATGCGCTCACCATTGTCCACCGAGTCTGATGCTTTTCCCAGTAATCCTTATCTTCCTTGCGGCGGACGCGCTTGCCTCACAAGCTTCCTGGCCCATGTTTCGCGGGCGCCAGGATCTGGCTGGAACGGCCGCCGGCGATCTGCCGGACTCACTGGAACTACGATGGAGCTTTAAAACCGACGGCCCTGTGAAATCATCCGCCGCCGTTGAGGGCGAACGCGTCGTCATCGGGTCGGACGACAACCACGTTTATTGTCTAAATCTCCTCACTGGCGAGAGGATCTGGGCGTTTAAGACGGCTGACGCGGTCGAGGCTTCGCCCTTGATCTTGGGCGATCACGTTTACATCGGCTCAGCCGACGCTCAGCTCTACAAACTCGATCTTGCGACCGGAGCACTCGAGTGGACGTACGCGACCGACGGGAAAATCCTTGGCGGCGCAAATTGGACGGTGCAGGCAGCCGACAATACCCAAAAGATTCTGGTAGGCAGCTACGATTCGAAGCTGCATTGCGTCGACGCTGGCACCGGCAAGGCAGCGTGGACAGTCACAACCGACAACTATGTGAACGGCGCGCCGGCCGTAGCCGATGGAAAAATCATCTTCGGCGGCTGCGATGGGCTCGTGCACGTCGTCTCCGCGGGCAACGGCAACGAGTTAGCAAAGATCGAAGCGGGCGCCTACATTGCCGGTTCGGTGGCGTTAAAGGAAAGATTTGCCTATCTGGGCCACTACGGAAACGAGGTTGTCTGCGTCGATCTCGAGACTGGAAACGTCGCCTGGCAATACAAGGAGAGCGGCTTCCCCTTTTTTTCTTCCCCTGCGGTTACGGACGAGCGTGTCATCATCGGAGGGCGCGACAAGCGTGTGCATTGTCTCGAACGCGCGACGGGCAAACAGCTTTGGGAGTTCAAAACGGGCGGCAAAGTCGACAGCTCACCTGTTGTCTGCGGCGACAAGATCGCATTTGGTTCCGAGGACGGCCGGTTGTATGTTCTGAGCATCGAGAATGGCAAGGAACTATGGTCTTACGAGATTGGCAAACCGCTCACTGCTTCGCCTGCGATAGTGAACGGAATGATCATTATCGGCTCTGAAGACGGCACGGTGTATGCCTTTGGCCCGCCGTCCAGCGAGGGAAATGGAAGTAAATAATCAGAAAGTCAGACGGGCGAGAATCGCTGAGAGTTGGTTGTTCTTTCTTAGCGTGTCATTCGGGTTCTTGAGTCTCACATCATGAGCAGCGAAGTTGAAACGCTGGCGATCGATCCTAGTTCCGCCGAAGCGCATCACCCCACGAGGGTGGGCAACTATTTCGTCTCAAACTACCCCCCGTTCTCGTTCTGGCGGCTGGACGCGATAGATGAGTTCCTCGTTGCGCTCCAACGTCCGCCCCAACCGACAACGCCGCTCGGCATCTATCTGCATATCCCCTTTTGTCGGAAGCGCTGTCACTTCTGCTACTTCCGCGTTTACACCGACAAGGACTCCGCAGCCATCAAGGGTTACATCGCGGCGGCACTAAGGGAACTCGCTCTCTACGCGCGACAGCCGGTGATCGGTGAACGCAAGCCGGCCTTCATTTATTTCGGAGGCGGGACGCCAAGCTATCTTTCAGAAAAGCAGCTCGAGCACCTAACGAGCGGGATGAAAGCGCTCCTCCCGTGGGATGAAGTCGAGGAGGTGACCTTCGAATGCGAGCCGGGCACGCTCACCGACCATAAGCTCAAGGCGATTCGCGAGCTGGGAGTGACGCGCCTTAGTCTCGGCGTCGAAAATTTTTCCGATCACGTCCTGGCGATCAACGGACGCGCTCATGGCTCGAAGGAAATTCAGCGGGCTTACGGCTGCGCCCGCGAGCTTGGCTTTCCTCAGATCAATATCGATCTGATCGCGGGCATGGTCGAGGAGACGGGCGAGAACTGGCGCGATTGCATTCGCAAAACCATCGATCTCTCGCCGGACAGTGTGACCATTTATCAGATGGAGATTCCCTACAACACAACCATCTACAAAGAAATGAAGTCGGCGGGCCGGCTCGTTGCGCCGGTCGCAGATTGGGAGCAGAAACGCGACTGGGTCGGTGAGGCCTTTGCGGAACTGGAAACAGTTGGTTACGTAGTCGCCAGCGCCTACACCGCCGTAAAGGACAAGACAAAAACGCGCTTTGTCTACCGCGACAAGCTCTGGGCCGGCGCCGATGTCCTTGCGCTTGGCGTGGCCAGCTTCGGTCACATCGGCGGGACCCATTATCAGAACGATCACGACTTCGAGCCGTACGTAAATGCAGTCAACGCGGGCCACTTGCCCGTCTATCGCGCTCTGACGCCGACTGCCGACGAGCGCGTTATTCGCGAGTTCGTCTTGCAGCTCAAGCTCGGAAGCGTCCACGCCGGATACTTTGTGGAGAAATTCGGCGTCGATCCGCGAGAGCGTTTTGCCGAGTCGCTCAAGCGCATCTGTGACTGGGGCTTCGCTACGATCGATGGGCCTCAAATCAAGATTAACCGTGAAGGGCTTTTGCAAGTTGACCGTCTGCTTCACGAGTTTTTCCTCCCGGCGCATCGCCATGCACGCTACGCCTGATACGGCTACGCTGCTTAAGCCACTGGCCGACTTCTACACCGGTCGCGCGCTTCCCAAGGTTCAGTTCATTGAAGTCGCCCGCATGCCCTGGGCATCCCGCCAGCTGCTTGATCATCCGAAGGACATGACGTCTACCCTGCAGCGCTTCCACGGGGAGGAGATTCGCGTGCACGTGCTGGAGAGCCGGCACGACGATGCCTGCTACGCGCGTGAGGTCTTGCTGGTAACGCGCGACACTCGCAGAACGGTCGAATTCGGCGCAATCGACATTCGGCTTGAGCTATTTTCCATCAGCGCGCAGCGTGAAATTTTCCGCGCGCAAATTCCGTTGGGCACCATCCTGCGATCCTCCCGCATCGACTATGTAAGCAATCCGCGCGCTTTCTTCCAGATCGAGTCGGATGACGCTATGAATGCGGCACTCACTTTGTCGCACACGCACACTCTCTACGGACGCTGTAACGAGATCATAAATAAAGAAGGCCAGATTCTCGCTGGGATTGTCGAGATTCTGCCTCCGGCAATTAATCGTCGCCAAAATGTCTGATCAACACTGTCAGTTCGACACCATTGTGATCGGCGCCGGTCCCGCGAGCTCAGCGAGCGCCGCCATCCTGAGCGAATACGGGCATCGGGTGGTCGCGCTCGAGCGCGCGAAATTTCCCCGCTACCACATCGGGGAATCACTCATTCCCTTTACGTTTCATCCCCTCAAACGTCTCGGTCTGATTCCGGCAATGAAGTCCTCGGCCTTTGTCCGCAAGTATAGCATTCAGTTCGCCGCGCCCTCAGGGAAAGTCTCGCAGCCGTTTTATTTCTTTAGTCGCTACGACCGCGCAACCGTCGCGCAGACGTGGCAGGTGCTGCGATCGGAATTTGACCAAATTCTCCTCGACAATGCCCGCGCCAAGGGTGCTGAAGTCCGCGAGGAAACAGCCGTGAAGGAGTTGATTTGGGAAGATACCCGCGTCGCCGGCGTGCTCGCGGAGGATAAGGCCGGCAGGTTGACCGAGTATCGCGCACCGATCACACTCGATTGCACCGGCAAGGAGGCTTTCACCGCGCTGCACCAAGGCTGGCGGGTGCGCGATCCTTATTTGAACAAAGTGGCAGTTTGGACTTACTACCGCGGCGCCAAACGAGATCCCGGGATCGATGAAGGCGCTACCACGGTCGCCTATGTGCCCGAGAAAGGCTGGTTCTGGTACATTCCACAGCACAATGATATGGTCAGCGTCGGCGTCGTCGCGGAGGGCAAATATCTCTCGCGCGACGGCGTGAAATCGCCCGAGCAGATGTTCAAGCGTGAGATCGAACAGAATGCATGGATCAAAGATCACCTGGCAGCGGGCGAACCGGTCGGCCGTTATTTCGTCACCAGCGAGTTCTCATTCCATGCGCGCCACTGTGGATGCGAGGGCTTGTTGCTCGTCGGCGACGCGTTCGCCTTTCTTGATCCGATCTTCAGCAGCGGCTTGATGTTTGCCTTAAAGAGCGGCGTGCTCGCCGGCGACGCCGTGCACAAGGCGATCGTCGCACAAGACTTCGCGCCTGAACAATTCGAACCATACGCACGCGTTCTCCGTCACGGCGTCGAGAATATGCGCAAACTGGTCTACGCTTTCTACGACCAGGAATTTTCATTCAAGCGCGTCATCGACAAATACCCGGAGGCGGTCGGCGAAATCACCGATTGCCTCTCGGGTGACGTCGACAAGGACTTCAGCGGCTTATGGAAAAAACTCTCCGAGTTTGTGACGTTGCCGGAGGATTTGCCGGTCGGAACGCCGCTTTCGGAGTCGGCGGGAGTCGTGTGATCAGTCCTGGGGAGCGCACGCATCCGCGTCCGGCAGCTGCCGGGGCGTTCGCCCGAAAGGCTTCCGGTGGGAACGAACATTAGACGCGCACGCCCACTCGAGCGAACGCGTGCTTCGGACCTGAATCCCTCCCCGCGGAGTTCACGCAACCCTTAAGCGAACCATTGGTCGCTGCGGCTTTCGGCGCGCTACTTCGGAAAAACCAGCCTTATCGTACATGGACTTCGCGCCAAACCACATGAAGTCGTCCTTCGAGCGGGCCGGCTTATCTACGGGATAGGCCTCGATGAGCGTGGCTCCTTGCTTTTTGGCGTAGGCGACAGCACCGGCAAGGAGCGCCTGGGCGACGCCCTTGCCGCGATACTCCGCAGGAACAACGAAGCAGACTACCGACCAGACAGGTTGATCGTCGACCGGCCTCATGACGGGCGAGCGCGCCAGCCTAGCATACTCTTCTCTCGGTGCTATGGAGACCCAACCAACGGGCACCTTGTCCTTGTAACCGATGAGTCCGGGTGGTCTTCCTGCTTCCACGAGTTCCTTCAGTTGACTCCTGTTTACTTCAGCCCTTGTCGTGCCCGGTGGTGGCGGGGCCTGGGAGCCGCTCAGCCTGTATGCCATACACCAGCAGCCTCGAGCGACCGAGCAGCCCCTGGCTTTAAAGATCGACTCGAGGTCGGCCCAGCGCTCTGGCGTAAGGGGTAGGACAGTGAGCTTCATGTGGTAATTACAGTCGCACAACTCTCAGCCAGCGACGCGAAAATGACCAATGTCCCGGGCCGACCTCTACTTGGCCGAGCCTCAAGTCGCGGGAACCCCTAAGGAGCATCTGCAATGGACTACGTGAGCATAGACAGCCACAAGAATTATGAGTGGCCATTAGCCATATTCCGTTCAGCTAAGGATGAAATTGAGCCGCGCCGCGGAGCGGCATTGGCTTGAATGAATCGATTACATGCGCCTGACATCAAGGACGTCCACCAAACGGAGTTCCAAACTCACGCATGGATGCTATGTAGTAATGGTAGCACTTCTCCACCTCTTCTCTACTCCGAGTGGACGGTAATTTCAGATCTTCGATCTTGTCGCTTATGCCGAGAACATAGCCTTGAGGACATTTCTTAAGACAAACAGCGGCTTCCAGCTCTTCAGATTCTTCCTTACAGGACAGTCGGATTCACCAGCCATCTCGATCACTTCATGCTCCGAAACTTCGCGCATAATGTCTTCGTATCGCTTAGCCGCCGGCTTCGTGCCTTGCGCGCCGTACGGGTATTAGCTCCTAGGAGAGTCTAAACCATTAGTGAGCCGCGAAACCCCCTGGCGCTGTAGTAAGACTGCGGGCCGTTGTGATATACGAAGACACGGCCGAAGCGGCGATCACCAAAGATGGCGCCGCCGAGTCTCCTGATATCAGGAGGCGTTGTCAGCCAACTCGACGTCTTCGTATCGAAATTACCGAGTTTCTGCAGGTCTCGATACTGTTCCTCCGTTAAAACCTCAACGCCCATGGCAGTCGCCATATCCAAAGCGCTGTCTCCCGGTTTATGTTCTTTCCTTGAATCGAGCGCTTCACGGTCGTAGCAAATACTTCGGCGGCCGTTAGGACTTTCCGAGGAACAATCGACAAAGATGCATTCGCCCGTATCCTTATCCTCACCGACAACATCAGGTTCGCCGCCAGTTCTCTCCATTTCGCCGAGTGACCACAGTTTTTCCCGCTTAGCGTCCAGCTTGGCGAGTACTTTAGCCCATTCAACACCTTTATGGCGGTTTATGTTTCTTTCGAAACGCGCCTTCAATGCTCTGAACAGTTCTGCACGTTGCTCTGATGACAACTCCTTTTTTGTCTTAGCGACTTGCATATAGATGTCCTTTTATTGTGGTCCCCTGCGAAGAGTTGACTTGGCCGTCGAGGTTTTTGTTACTTGGCGAACGAGCAAGCTCACGCCGTCGCCAGTGAAACGAGCCGCCGGAAGACCCGACCCGACCGGAACCGCGTTCGCTGCAGCGCCTTATTAGGGGTGCCCCCAGTTCATTCGTGTTGCAAAATGTTAATAAGCTTTCCGAATGGATCGCGTACAAAAAACCTTCGTACGCCCCAGGTCTCGCTTACTGGCCCGTACTCAATTGGCACGTTCGCCTTCCTAAACCTTGCTAAGGCCACTTCCAAGTCGTCAACGTCGATGGAAAGATCCGGCACCGGGGTTCCTGAGCCACCCTCGGTTCCGAAGCTCACCTGAACCGTCATCTTTGCGTCCGACCCGTATGTTTGGAACCAACCGTGATCCATGACCAAGTCAAGGCCCAATATGTCTCGATAGAAGGCAGCCGCCTTCTTAAGATCTGATCTAGCTGTGTTCGCCATAATACGTTTGACCTTCATATCTCACCTGGATCTCTGCTCAGCATCAGCGGCAGCAGGAAGCACTGTCCGCTGCATGCCAGTGTTAGGCTCGATTTCGGCGCTTCTTCCATTGGCTTCCCATGATACAGGCTTTGCAGCGCTTTCGCCGCAATAATTCCCGCTCGCACCGGATTGAGGTGGATATAGTCAAAGAGCAGCGACTAGGAGCAGCGACTAGGGTCAGCGACTAGGGTCAGTGTGCATAATCGTACCATTTCATCTGAGGCCATTAGCTTCCCGCTCGATGAACCGTAACAT
>DATLIT010000333.1:0-4287 GCA_035539295.1 Terrimicrobiaceae bacterium
CTTTGTTTGGACCGGGCTTGGCTACGTCCTTCAGCCGGCCCCTGGCGGCAGTTCACCTGAATGGCTGGCAGCGATCTTTAATCTCTCGATTCCGATCTTGCCTCTTCCCATTTGGATCCTCCTCATCACTTCGGTCGTTGCGGTCTTGCTCACGCGATCGCGCTTGGGAATCGTCCAACGCGGATTTGGAAACAATGAGCCGGCGATGCGCGCACTCGGATGGCCAGCTGCAAGATCTCATGTCGCGACGTATCTCCTGAGCGGAATCTTCGGGGTTGCTGCCGGCCTCTGCCTTACGGGCGTGAACACCGCCTCCGATATCAATGCGGCGAGCTCCTATACGTTGCTGAGTATTGCGGCGGTGGTCATGGCAGGCTGCGACTTGGTCGGCGGTCGAATTGAACCCGTCGGCGTGCTCTTTGCCGCGGTGACCCTATCGCTTTTGGGAACCCTGCTTGGCTTCATGCGCCTTAGTTCTGATATCATCGCCGCCGTCCAGGGCTTCATACTTATTGGAATTGTCGTCTCTCGAACGATCTGGACAAAGCGTCGATGAAAACCCTTCTTCAGAAGCCGTGGATCTGGGCTCTTTTCGGGATTCTAGCGCTGTGGATTCTCCTTAGCATCGGAGCAGGCCGGGTGAGCCTGGGTAATCTCACCGGCATCCTCGCTGCAGCGGCGTTGCTTTGCGTCGTCGCAATTGGCCAAACATTCGTCGTCACCACGGGAAATGGCGCGGTCGACTTGTCAATTCCAAGCGTAATGACCCTCTCGGGATTTGTTGCCACCAGTGTGACTAACGGTCAGGACGCGCGGCTGCCTCTTGGAATATTAGCTATTGCCGTCCTTGGAGTAGGCGTCGGCTGGATCAATGCGTTAATCGTAAATCGCCTGCGTATCCCCCCAATCATTGCCACCCTGGCGGTAGGATATATTCTCGTCACTGCGACGCTCATATATAATCGGGGCTTTACCACGTATGCGGTGAGTCCTTTGCTAGCATACATTGCCAGTGGGCGCGTGGTCGGGATACCGATTATTCTTCTGCTGGCGATTGCCTTAACCGCGGCAGCATCATGGTTTATGCATGGCACGGTTTACGGGCGCCAACTATCCGCCGTCGGACAAAATTCGCGTGCTGCATATTTCGCGGGAATAAAAGTCGAGCAAACCACGCGCGTGGCTTACATCTTGAGCGGCTTCCTCGCTGCTCTTGGCGGACTGTTGCTTTCCGGACGAGTGAGCGGGGCGTTCCTCGAAATGGGCACTCCGTTTTTGCTCCAATCGGTTGGCGCTGTCGTCGTCGGAGGATCCTCGATCGTCGGCGGAATGGGAACGCCCCTCGGCACCCTCCTTGGTTCAATCTTTCTCGCGATGATTGTCACGACAATGGCCGTGCTCCGCGTCCCGGGCGGATTCCAGGACATGATTCAAGGCATTCTCATCATCCTCGTGCTCGCCGTTGCCGCAGCTCCTAAGGCCAGCTCCTCAATAGCCCCTGCTAAGCAACCTGCTAACTAAGATTACACATGACCCCATAGCTCGCGCGCATGTGGTGACCTAAAAGTGCTAAAATCAGATCAGATTCTTCTAGGCATCAATAGGCCTCGAAGCTAGGTTGAAGCCGGGTCAGCAAGGCAAATTATTTTCGAAAATGAGCAAACCTATTAACGTAACCCTCCTTGGTGCTGGAGGAAAAATGGGCGGCCGAGTGACCGCAAACCTGCGCAACCTATCACGATACAAGATCGCCTACGTTGAGGCGAGTCCAGAGCGGCAAAAGGAAATGGCCGCCAGGGGCATCGAAACTACGCCTCTCGAGCAAGCGCTTGACTCAGCGGAGGTCGTAATTCTCGCCGTCCCTGATCGACTCATCGGCAAGATCACCGAGCAGATTGTCCCCAAGATGAAGCCAGGCACCATCGTGGTTGGACTCGATCCGGCCGCTGCCTACGCCGAAATCATGCCGAAGCGAGAAGACATCACCTATTTCGTGGCCCATCCTTGTCATCCGCCCTTGTTCTCTGATGCTGGACCAGCTGGCGAGGACACCGATTGGTTTGGGGGAAGGGGGAGCTTGCCGCAAAGTGTCGTGTGCGCACTCCATCAAGGCCCTGAGGAGCACTATGCCATCGGTGAACAAATCGCCGCCGACATGTTTGCCCCGATTCTAAGGAGACACCGGGTAACCATCGAACAGATGGCGATCTTGGAGCCGGCGGTGGTCGAGTCGACCTTCGCTGGCTGCATCACGGTGCTGCGAGAGGCCATGGAAGCTGCGATCTCTATGGGCGTGCCAAAGCAGGCAGCCTGGGATTTTTGTCTCGGACACATCCGGACCGAGTTGGCGATCATCTTTGGGTTCGCCGGGTTTCCCCTTTCCGACGGCGCCATGAAGGCCATCGAGCAGAATCGGCCCCGGATCTTTCAGGACAATTGGAAGGATGTCATTACCATACCTGCCGTCCGGCAAAGTGTTCGCGATATTTGTACGGAGTAAACATTGGCGATTGACCGGAATCCCGGACCCAAGGGGGATAAGCGGGCAAGTTGCTAAGAGACCATGAGTGATCGAATATTGGGCAAGATCGGGGTCGGTTCTTGGACATTTCCTTGGGCGACTGGAACCGTTCAGGATCAACGGCCGACGACAATTCTGACCCCGGTCGACGTAGTCCAGAGAACTATTGATATCGGCGTTCATGTCGTGCATTTTCTAGATAACCTTCCCTTAGACTCTTTTGATAACCAGATGCTCGATCAGGCTCGAGATCTGGCACGTCAACATAACATTGAAGTGGAAGTTGGCACACGCGGGACCGAGCCTGAACACCTTCGAAAATACCTTAGTATTGCCCAACGAATGGGCGCACATTTGCTTCGCACGATGGGCGGCTGGCATAAGGCCCCGGCCCCAGTGGATCAGATAAAGGCTAACTTTCGCGAGGTTCTTCCGGAATTTGCCGACGCAGGGGTGCGCATTGCCTTAGAGAATTACGAGGCATACAGCACCTCTGATATCGCTGCGATCGTGCGCGCGATTGGCAACGCTCATCTTGGCGTTTGTCTCGATCTGACGAATTCGTTCGCCGCCATGGAGAGCGCAGATGAGATCCTGGAGAACCTGGCTCCATTCACCATCAGTGTTCATCTTAAGGAGTTCACCGTGGAGCGCCTTGAGTATCTCATGGGCTTCGCATTTCGTGGAAAACCAACTGGTCAGGGGGTGCTTCCACTTACGAAGATATCCGAGACTCTCTTGGCGAATTCCCGAAAGGCTAATGTGATCGTTGAGCAGTGGCCGCCTTTCCATGAAAATCTCGAGAAGACTATGGAAATGGAATTTGAGTGGGCCCGGCAAGGCGTCGAACACCTTGCTGCCATGGGCTATTTGACGAAATAGCTCGGGACGTTCGTCCTGTCAGCTGCCAGCAGCGCGCCGCACCCGCCGTGCGAAGCGCCGGTATTGTGGGTCCGCCACTGGTACATTTGCGCCAAGGTCGCCACCCCCTTTTAAGCCTTAAATAGTCACGCCCGCTACGATGAACTCGAAAAGAGCTTTGTAGAGGCGCCTCTTGATGAACTGATTCGGTGATCTCGACTTTCGCCTCTGCAAAGTTTACAAGAAACCCTCAAGTTCCTCCCCACACATGCCAGACGAACAGACTTCCGAAATCATCCCCCTGCAGACACGGAAATTTAGCTGTTTTTTCCAGACCAGCACCGGTTTCTTGCGGCGCATCGAGTCATCAGAGGTAGAGGTGATTCGGGCGATATATGGCACGGTTCGCGACAAGAACTGGGACACGATCGAACCGCGCTTGCAGATTGAACGATTGGAGCAAAGCAACGATTCGTTCTGCTTGCATTTTACTGCGGATCACGAGGACGAGCCAATCTCCTTCTCCTGGAAAGGCACGATCGAAGGGCGAGGCAGTGTATTGGAGTTTACTTTCGATGGGCGGGCCAAGAAATCATTCCTCCGGAATAGAATCGGACTCTGCGTGCTCCACCCAATCATTGAGTGTGCTGGGAAGCCTTGCCGTGTCCGCCATTCAGACGGCGCCTGGAAAGAGCAATCGTTTCCGCGGTTCATTTCGCCGCATCAACCTTTTAAGGACATTCGAGCGCTCTCGTGGTCACCCTCAGATCGAATTCAGGCGAACATCGAGCTGGAAGGCGAGGTCTTTGAAATGGAAGACCAGCGAAATTGGACCGATGCTTCTTTTAAGACCTATAGCACTCCACTCGAACTCCTCTTCCCGGTCGAGGTTAGCGCCGGTGAAC
>DATLIT010000334.1:0-3897 GCA_035539295.1 Terrimicrobiaceae bacterium
CAAGAGATTGCGCGATTGCGTCAGGGCGGCGATGAGTGCGGCGGCCCGCACGCACTTGAAGTCCTGAGCCGCGAGAAACATTCGCGCATAGCGCGGATGGACAGGGAAGCTCAGCATGCGGCGGCCAATCGGCGTGATTTCGCCGGTATGGCTGTCCAAAGCGCCGAGGTCGCAGAGCAGTTGTTCGGCCTGGAAGAGCGATTTCTCCTCCGGGCGATCAATCCACCGAAAGGTGGCGAGATCGCGAACTCCTGCGGCTCTGAGCGAGAGGACCGTTTCAGCCAGATCCAGGCGTCGGATCTCCGGTAACTCTGATGCGGCACGCAGACTATGATCTCGCTGCGTCCACAGGCGCAGGCAAAGCCCTGGCGCGGTGCGTCCCGCTCTGCCGGCACGTTGTTCCGCCGAGGCGCGGCTGATCTTTTCAATGAGCAGGGTATTGATCCCCCGATGGGGATCATAGCGCGCGATGCGCGCCAGCCCGGAATCGACAACCATGGTCACCCCGTCGATTGTCAGGGAAGTCTCTGCGACGTTCGTTGAGACAATAATTTTCCGCCTGGTGGTTCGCGCCACCGCCTTGTCTTGCTCGGAGGCAGGAAGTTCACCATGCAAAGGCAGGAGAATGAAGCCGCTGGGCACACGATAATTGATTTCTCTGATCGTCCGCTGAATTTCATAGGCCCCGGGCATGAAGACGAGGATGTCGCCGTCGGTCCGATCGAAGTTCTCCGTGATGGCGTCAGCGGCAAGCTCCCAGGGGGAGTCGTCCCGCGGTTCGTGGCGCATGTGCTCGATCTCGACCGGGTAAGTTCGGCCTTCAGAGGAGAGGACCTCGCAGGGAGCCAAATAGCGCTCCAGTTGAGCGCTCTCCAGCGTGGCCGACATGACGATAATCTTGAGATCCGGGCGCGCCGCGTCCTGGAGCTCGAGGGCACGGGCCAGGCTGACGTCGCTGAAGAGGTGACGCTCATGAAACTCGTCGAAAATGAGCGCCGCAATTCCATCTAGGCGCGGATTGACCAGCATCTGCCGAAGCAGAATACCTTCGGTCACGAAAAGGATCCGGGTCTCCGGTGAGTAAACATTATCAAGCCGTATTCGATAACCTACCTCTGTCCCGAGCGCGCAGCCGCGTTCTTCCGCGACGCGCTTGGCCAGCATCCGAGTGGCCAGCCGTCGTGGCTGCAGAATGATGCAGCGGCCGATGTCGAGAGCGCCGCCAGCCAAGAGGATCTGTGGCACCTGAGTCGACTTTCCGGAACCTGTCGGTGCTTGCAAGATCAGCCGTCCATTGCTTTGCACCGCTCGAACGATTTCCTCGTCGAGGTCATAGATCGGCAGCGGCTTGCCCTGATCGAGTTTGCTTTCCTTCATCTTTATCGGGACCGTGGTGGTGAACGCGAAAACATCAGAGTAGCTTTGCGAAGCTCAGATGCGAACCATAGTAGCCAAACTTTGCCTCAGAAACGCACTCGCCAAATTCTGCCCCGTTGTATTATCTGCTCCGATGAATTGGATTCGGTTGCACCTTTTGCTGACGACTGCCGCTCTGCCCGCATTCGGGTCGAGAGCCGCAGAAAGCGCCATGACCTCAGGCCAGATCGATCAAGCCGTTCGCGTGGAATCACTGACCATCCCGATGCCGGGCGAGTTTTTTGCCGCCATTAATAAAATCGACCGACCAAACTGGAAACAATTGGTTCGCGTGGGAACCCCGGAAGCAACCGCTAATCGCGCCCAAATTGCTCTCGTCTTGGGCACTCTTGTTGCCGACGGCTATATCGCCGTGGAGGCACAGGACGGCCAGGGCGTCAAAAACATCGGCAAGGAGATCATAAATTTGGCCAAGAAGCTGAACGTCAGCCAAAGCGTGCTCGGCCGCGGCAACAGCATCAACGATTTCGCCGAGAATAACGATTGGAACGCACTCCGAGAGGAGCTCGAAGCAACCCAAAACGAAGTCAAGCTGGACATGTTCGAGCAAAAGGACAGCAACCTGGTGACCCTGGTAAGCTTGGGAGCATGGGTCCGGGGAACCGAACTCGCCAGCGATCTGATCGAGCGCGCCTATACACCCGAGGCGGCGCGGCTCTTGCGGCAGCCTGCCATCATTGAGTACCTTCTGGAGCAAATCGGCTCGCTGTCTCAAGGGATGAAAGAAGATCCGCTGGTCGCAATGCTCCGCGCGACTCTTGAGAAGTGCCTTGACTACGTCAAAGCGGAGACGCCTTCCGAGGAGAATGTCACGCAACTTCGCGCTGCCATGGCCTCGATGGAAAAGGCAATCGCCACCGGCCTATAGGAAGCCAATGCCTCCTCGTCCACTCGTTCTGTGGCTTTGGCCTGTCTGGCTCCTGATGGTGTTTTTTTCTGGCCTGTTCGCCCAGGTAGGTCCCTCTCCAACTCCGGCGGCTCCTGACACCGACGTCAGCGCCCGGAGCAAGGCACTGGAACTCGCCGGCGCCTTTAGCAACGACGGGTACAAGATTCGTGACGGCTATTGGCCCGGAGAGATCGAACCGAATCGCCCGCAGTTTCTCGAGGTAAACCTCTTTTCAGGCAATGAATACTGGTTCTCCGCGGCTGTAAACCCTCCCGGACGGAAGATCGCCGTAGGCGTGTTCAACGAGACAGGCAAGTTAATGGACTTTCAAACCTACGAAGACGGCCAGGTTGCCGCCGCCGGCTTTGTTCCGGAAGTCAGCGGTCGCTACTATTTGAAGCTGACCCTGCTTGAAGGGGAGAAGGCGCAGTTCTGTCTTTTGTATTCTTATAAATAGTGGCAACTTATCAGGAACGTCCTACCAAGATGCCGGCGACGCGAACTACCGAACGACTTGACAGCCCGCAAGTGCGACAGTTTTCGGTCTTTCTTCAAAACAAGGTAGGAGCGTTGCTCGAGGTGGTAAAGCTGCTAAACGAACACAACATCGTGGCGCTCGCCCTGAGCATTCAGGATTCCTCCGAATCCTCCATTGGTCGAATGATCGTTAGTGATCCCGAGCGGGTGACGGACCTCTTTCGCAAACATGATATTGCCTTCAGTGAGTGCGAAGTGCTTGTGGTCGAGCTTCCGGGCGGCGCGTCAGATCTCACCAAGGTGCTTTCGGCTCTGCTCATGGCAGAGGTGAACATTATTTTCAGTTACCCTTTGCTGGTGCGTCCTCGCGGCCGCGCCGTTCTTGTCATGCACGTCGATGACAGTGAATGCTCGAGTTCTGTGTTGCGGGGCGGCGGCTTCAAGATTCTGGGGCAGGCGGATCTCTCACGGTAAGCGTGTCGCCAATCGGCGAACTCCGTGTTCGGCCCGGAGGTCCTGCGGAAATTGAGGACTGCCGATCATCCGATCGGGGCGTCTCCCAGTTGCCGGAAATGCCAATTCCGCTAGCTTTTTGCCCGATGAGAGGGCGTTTTCTTCCGCTTGGGCTTTGGCTTTGCCTGTCCGGGATTGCCTTGGGCCTCGACGCCCAATCCCAAAAGCTAGCCGACCGGTATCTCGCGATTCTGACTGCCAACCCGATGCAGCAAACCGCCTTCGATCGGCTCTGGAAAATCCATTCGGAAGGAGGTGAAATTGACGCGCTAATTGCGGTGTGCCAGCAGAGGGCTGCGGAAGCGCCGGTGCTCTACGCAAGGGTCTTGCAGCGTGCCGGGCGCACAGGCGAGGCCAAGAAAGTCCTGGCTGAGGCAGCGGGGTCCGGCATTCTTCAGGCAGCCGAGATGCTCTCTGGCCTCCTCGAGGAAGACGGTGACCTTGCGGCGGCGGCGAAATTGCTCGAGGAAGCCCCCGGCGCTCAACAGAATCCGGCCGTGCTCGTCCGTCTGGGCGAGCTTTTGCTCAAGACTGGCGAGCTCGACAAATCGCGCTCGGCTTGGAACCGTGCCGTGGCCCTC
>DATLIT010000335.1:0-5187 GCA_035539295.1 Terrimicrobiaceae bacterium
AGCCTAATTGGCCCATCCCAGGGGTCCAAGGGACATATGTAGGTATAAGCGGCATAGGAAGAATAGCGAGCGGGATATTCCTACCCTATGTTCGTGTGATGTGAAGTCAGGTTGTTCCCGCTTGCACTCATCAGGGTGGTCAAGGGACTAATCTCCAATCCGCAGCAACTCCTCCCACTGCCGCAACGGCAACGTCCAATTGGGGCGTTGCTCCTGTTTGCCGCCCAATGCCGCCCAATTTTGGCCCTTTTTGGTGGTTTTGGGTTGATTCTCCATGACACGCAGTGATTTTAACGAATCATCCGCAGATCCTGTATTTATGCGGTTTGTCGAGCTTTTACTCTGTTGGGTTGGGTGGGACTCGAACCCACAACCAACGCCTTAAAAGGGCGCTGCTCTACCATTGAGCTACCAACCCGAAGGACTCGAAATCCAAGAAATAAGCCTCCAATCCAGCGACTTTGTTAGCGGTTTTCGCCCATCCAGGTGGCGAATTGGAGCGACATATCTATTCACAATCACTCGAACGGCGCAAGAGTCTTCCCCGGACGCGCGCTCATTCGCGGACAAGCTCTTTCTCTTGGGCTTCTTCGGTCGCCAAGCGAGAAATTCGGACCCGGCGTAGCCCGGAAGCATGCGTTTGCAATGCAGTGATCTCAAATTCGCCGACGCGCAGATTTTCATCTCGTCGCAAGAGCCGTCCAGCGAGTCGCTTGACCCAGGCTTCGACGGTTTCACGGGGTTGAAACTCAAAGTTCCAGCCGGTCTCAGCACGGAGTTCGCGAATGGGCAAGGAAGCATCCACCACGATAGAGTGCTCGGTTTGCTCGAAGATCGGGCCTCGTTCGATGTCGAGTTCGTCGCGGATCTCTCCGACGATTTCTTCAAGGACATCCTCGAAGGTGACGATGCCGATCATCGCCTCATTGGTATCAATGACGACCGCCAAGTGACGACGCGACGAACGGAACAGCTCCATCATTGTCGGCAGGGGTGTCATCGGGAAAAAGGTCAAGACAGGGCGCATTAGCGGTTGAAACGAAGACTTTTCTCCCAATGCTTGAATTTGCCAGAGCCATTCCTTGATCAGGACCATTCCAAGAACGTTGTCGAGAGATTCCTCGCAGACAGGATATCGGCTATGACCGCTCTTTTGCGCAATCCTGAGGTTCTCATCGATGCTCTTGTCCACCCAAAGCGCAACCACCTGTGTCCGCGGAAGCATCACCTGCTGCGCGGTGACGTCGCGGAGACGCAGCGAACGAACCATGATCTTGTTGATCAACGCGTCGCCAGGGTGAATGTGCCTGGAGTGGCTGAGAACGTACTCCAGCTCGTCGGCGGAGAAGGCGTGTTCGCTTTCAGAAGCAGGCTCCAAGCCCGCCCAGCGCAGGAACATGTTTGCTGTCCCGTTTAAGACATAGATAAAGGGAAAGAAAATGTAGTAAAAAATCAGCAGGGGAGCCGCAATCCACAGAGACACTCCCTTAGGCCGTTGAATGGCCAAGGATTTCGGAGCGAGCTCCCCTAGGACGATATGGAGGAAGGTAATCAGAGTGAACGCCACTCCAAACGCCAGCGAGTGCTGCAAACGGACGCTGGTCACCCCAAGAGTAGCAAACGCCGGCTGCAGCCAGTGCGCCAAAAACGGCTCCCCCAACCAGCCAAGGCCGAGGCTGGCGAGAGTAATTCCAAGTTGAGTGGCCGACAGGCAGGCATCCAAATTGTTGACCGCTCTCAGCGCCATTGGGACCCGCCAATCCCCTGATTTCAGCAGAGGCTTGAGCTGACTGGCCCGGATCTTAACAATAGCGAACTCCGCCGCCACAAAGAACCCGTTCGCGCAGACAAGCAGAAGGATGACAAGAAGCTGCCATCCCAGTTCAAATAGCATCATCGTTAAAGCCTTTTCCGCACCTTGATTACCGTTTCAATCTCCTTATCCGCCGAAGACAAGGCAAACATAAGTAGCGTTTTTTCGCCAACGCCGAAAATGGGGATTGGATTTTCGCGCATCACGCTGATATTTCCGCGCGACCATGCCTGATTTCGGCCGAGAAGACGCCATCTCCCTCTACAACGTAGATCGCTGGGGCGAGGGATACTTCACCGTGAATCGGAAGGGCGACATGGTGGTTTTGCCCAACCGGTCAAGCGACCAAAAGATCGATCTGATGGAGATCGTTGCAGAGGGAAAGCGCCGCAAGCTCGGCTTCCCCTTGACAGTGCGTTTTCACGATCTCTTGCGTGATCGTGTCGAGACCATCAACAAGGCCTTTGCCGACGCGATCGAGACCATGGGCTACCGCAATGTCTACCGAGGCGTCTTTCCGATCAAAGTCAACCAGTTGCGCGAAGTCGTCGAAGAGATCCTCGACGCCGGGAAGCGCTGGCATTTCGGTCTCGAGGTGGGAAGCAAGCCGGAGCTCATGGCGGCGCTGGCCCTTCATCAGGATCATGAGAGCCTAATCATCTGCAACGGCTATAAGGACACTGACTTCGTCCGCACGGCTCTGCTTGGACGAAAGTTGGGAAAAACCGTTATTCTGGTAGTCGAGAAACTCGAGGAGTTGACGCATATCCTGAAGGTCTCCGCCCAGATGAGGGTGGAGCCGTACATTGGCTTTCGTGTGCGCCTGCTCTCGAAGGGAGCCGGCAAATGGGCGACCAGCGGAGGAGAAAACGCCAAGTTCGGTCTGGCCACGGCCGAGCTCGTCGCCGCCAGCGACCTTCTGACCGAAGCCGGTCTAGCTCAGGCGCTCAAGCTCGTGCACTTTCATGTCGGATCGCAGGTTCCCGATATTGGAACGATCAAGCGTGCTACCAAGGAGGCCGCGCGCTTTTATTCGAAGCTCCAAAAGATGGGTCACGAGTTGGGCTATCTGGATGTCGGAGGAGGTCTTGGTGTCGACTATGATGGTTCCCGGACGACATTCGACAGCTCAACGAACTACTCACTGAATGAGTATGCTCGCGACATCGTCTACAGTATCATGGAGGTTTGCGATGCGGAGGGCGTTCCTCATCCCACCATCGTGAGCGAAAGCGGTCGTGCGATTGTCGCTCATCATTCTGTGCTCATCGTCGAAGCCTTTGGCTCAATCGAGAAAAGTCCCGACGATGAAAAAATTGAAGCGACGAACGACGATCCCCAGATCGTGCGCGACATCGTCGAGATCTTCGAAAACCTCGGCAGGAAGAATCGCCTGGAGAATCTTCATGATGCCCACGAAATACGCGAGCGCGCCCAAGCTATGTTCGACTTAGGGCTGCTCGATCTGCGAGCCAAGGCGAAAATCGAAACCGTATATTGGCAAATAGCCGGAGCCGTCGTCGCGATGTTTCGAGGCATGCGCTACATTCCCGAAGAGGTCAAGGAGATGGAGGTCGCCCTGGGTGATCAGTTCCTTTGCAACTTCTCGGTCTTTCAATCGCTCTTGGACCATTGGGCGCTTGGTCAGTTGTTCCCGGTCATGCCGATTCACAGACTGAACAACCTTCCCGACCGCAACGCTACCATTGTCGACATCACCTGCGATTCGGATGGCAAAGTGAGTAAGTTCGTGGACCTGCAAGACGTCAAGGAAACTCTGCCCTTGCACCGCTGGGAACCGGGAGAACCGTACTACATCGGCTTTTTTCTCGTAGGTGCTTATCAGGACATCATGGGTGACATGCACAATCTCTTCGGACGAGTGAACGAGATGCACATCTATCTGGATGAGGACGAGGACCGCGGCTATTACGTCGAGGAAGTCCTGCCTGGCAGCACCATTGGCGAGGTCCTTTCCTTGACCCAGTGGGATACAAACGAGATAGCGCGCCGCATGAAGTCGCAGGTCGATGCGGCCATCAAAAGCGATCGGCTCAAGCCCAGCGAGGCGATGCGTGTGCTCGATGATTACGAAAAAGGCCTCTCCACCTACACCTATCTTAATTTTGATGACCAGAGAAAGAAGCGATGAACCGCCGCACGCCACTTTACGATAGGCACGTGTCCGGTGGAGCACGCATGGTGGAGTTCGCGGGGTGGGAGATGCCGGTTCAATACGGTGGCATTCTCGAAGAACACAAGGCAGTCCGCGAGAACTGCGGCATTTTCGATATTTCTCACATGGGCGAGTTCCTCATCTGCGGCCGCGCAGCCGCTTCGTTCCTGGATTCACTGCTTACGAACTCCGTAACCAAACTCGAGGGAGGGCAAGCACAGTATTCGCTCTTGCTGAATCACCATAGCGGCATCATCGACGATCTGATTGTATACCGCATGGGAGCTCACGAATTTGTCTTGATTGTCAATGCCGCCAAGATCGATGAAGACTTCGCCTGGCTGCGCAACCACATTCCAGACGGTGCTGATGAAGTTGCACTCACAAATCTCAGCGATGCCTACGCGGCTATGGCCATCCAAGGACCCCGGGCGCCAGAGGTTTTCTCGAAGGCATTTTCTTTCCCGTGGGAGCAGCGCAGAAATCGCATCGCGCAATTCGACAATCAACCTGCGCGCGACGGGCATCCGGCACCCGGGGGGACGCTTCGTTCGTTCGTTGCGACCACAGGGTATACCGGCGAGCGGGGCTTTGAGGTCCTTGTTCCCGCGGATGAAGCGAGCCGGTTCTGGGATTCGTTCGTCGCGGCGGGAGCCAAGCCGTGTGGGCTTGGAGCGCGAGATACTCTTCGCTTGGAAATGTGCTATCCACTCAATGGTTCAGACCTCTCGGGTAGTCACACGCCCCTGGAAGCCGGCCTTGGCGCTTTCGTGGACTTTGAAAAAGAACACTTCACCGGTCGCGACGCACTCTTACAACAAAAGCAGAGAGGCATCACCAGAAAGCTCGCGGCGATCCGCGTCCAAGAGAAGTCGCCGCCGATTCGGGCGCACTACGCGATCCTGGTGAACGGAGAGAAAGCGGGAGAGACCACCAGCGGGGCGCTTTCGCCAACCCTTGGCTGCGGGATCGCTCTTGGCTATCTGCCGTTCCCACTTGCGAAGATCGGACAGGATTTGGAAGTTGGGGTCCGGGGCCGACTGTATCGAGCCCGTGTCGTCAAGAAGCCATTTTACAAGCCAAGGTCATGAATGTTCCCGACGATTTGAAATTTGCCGAAACGCACGAGTGGATTCGTGTAGACGGAGATGTCGGCACTGTCGGCATTACGGATCACGCTCAGGCTGAACTGACCGAC
>DATLIT010000336.1:0-5439 GCA_035539295.1 Terrimicrobiaceae bacterium
GACTTTGCCAACCGCCTCTGGTCTGCGGAAGACGGACCGGAAATCTGGACCCATGGCGATGCCGCCGAAATCGCCAGCGCTGTCCCGGAGAAGAAGAAGCTTTTGGTGCACTTTCGGCAGGAGCTTTCGCAACGAGCACAGCTTTGCTACTGGCAAGACAACTCCGACTTCAGCGCGGATGTCGAAGGCAATCTCGATGCATCTGGCTGGGCCACCTACGAGGCAGCCCTCTACACGGGCTTGGGTTATGGTCTGCAGTTCCGCAATCCAGCAGCGAATCCGGAATGGGAGAGTCGCGAGGGCATTCGCAGGGTAAACATTCGGCAAGACTCCGAGATCTGGACGCTGGAAGGTGACTCCGCCATTTTCGATGCCGAACCTCAGCGAAACCAACAACTTGATCTGTCCATCGTCGCGCGCCCTCCCCGCCGTGCTCTGCGCGGGAAGCTGTTTGTTCACGTTTGGGTCAATCGGGCGCGGGCCGCGATCGTCGAGTCCCAAGAGGTCGGAGAAGATGGTCGGATCACGGTTTTCACCTATCCGCGTGTTGTCACTTCGCTCAAGTTCCGAGATGAGCGGGGAAGATGGGAGGCGATTGAGCGTCACTCGGTCAAAGGACCCGAAAATCCTGGAACCATAGAGCGTTACATCGTCATGGAACGTTCCCCCGTGCTTGAGTTCAAGCCGCCGCCCGAGATTTTCCAAAATCCGCCATTCAACATCCGGCGTCCGGGAGCGTATTCTGAAGATGGTCACATTCACTTTGCCGTGCACGCGCCCGGAGCTGCTCGTCTGCGCGTGATTGGCCCATGGAGCAACTGGGAGCAGAACGCCTTAGAGATGCGCTCGACGCTCGATGGCGCCTATTGGTGGGCACGTGTTCCCATCAATGATATCCAAGGGAAACTCGGGCGCACCGATTATCACGGTGTCGAATACCAACTCCTGCTCAATGACTCCGAAAAGCTGCAAGATCCGGCGGCCGGTTGGGTAAAGACTTCGTGGAACCAGGACGTGTCCAAACTGGTTCAGTCAGATAAATTCGCCTGGCAAGATGCAAGTTGGCGCGGTCCAGGTTGGGAGCACTTGAATGTTTACCAGATTCATGTGAGAAGGTTTTCGAATCGCTTCTCCGAAGAGCTTCCCTTAAGACGCGTTGCGCGCGAAATTGATCGCGAGGGCGGTTACCTTCGCGAACTCGGCGTCACCGCCATCCTGGTGATGCCACTCAACGAAGTGGGCACTGAGAACTCCTGGGGATACGATCCAGCCTACTTCTACGCCATCGAAAACAGCTATGGTGGTCCCGACGCTCTCAAAGAATTGGTGGACACATGTCATCGCAATGGACTGGCCGTGCTCGTGGATGTTGTTTTCAATCACGCGGGCTCAACGGACAACATTCTTTGGTCGATCGCCAAGGACAGCTTTTTCGATGGCGACACTCAATGGGGCGCGATGATCAATTTCGATCAACCGCAATGCCGGCATTTTTTTGCGCAAAACCTTGTTTATCTTGCCCGCGAATACCATCTCGATGGTTTCCGTCTCGACCATACCGCCACGATCGTCCACTCGGGCGCTTGGGATCCATGGAGCGGTTTCGTGCGCGAGTTAGGCTCGGGTGGCGGCTGGGACTTTCTTCATGCTATCCGTTGGGCTCTGCGTGAAGAGGTCGATTCACGTTGCATTCTCATGGCCGAACACCTTCCTAACGAATGGTCACTAACAAATTTCGGCGGCCCGATGGATACGCAATGGTGCGACGATTTTCATGACCGGATGGTTGACGCTTGTCGAAGACAGCTTGGCATGTCGCGACTGGCTGAGGCCTTTAAGCTGAGCCAGACCGAGTGCCAGGAATGGTACAACGTCACGAACTACGCGGAAAGCCACGATGAGGTGGGAAACGTCCGCGATCGAATCGCCTACGTTGCTGGTTTGGGGCAGGGCTTTCGGATGGCGAAAGTGGCGGCTGCCGGCACACTGCTTTCGCGAGGCATTCCGATGGCCTTCATGGGTGCTGAAGCGGGTGAAGACAAGCAATTCGAATTCGGCTCGTCCGCGACACTTGACCTCGACGGCTATTTGGCGGATGCGGACCGCGGCCGGATTCGCGCCTGGTGGAACGTCCTTTGCGACCTGCGACGGACTCGCCCAGCGATCAAGGGTCCTGCGCCGATTGATGTTCGATTTGCGGACGGTCAACTTTTGGCCATTTCACGAGGTCAACGCGGCGACTACTTCGCCGTGTTCAACTTTGGCGGCTGGGCAGGATTTCACAACCTTAGCTACCTCAACCTGTACGAGGGGATTTACCGCGAGCTCTGGAACTCGACATGGCCGGCGTTTGCGATCTCCGGCGAAAATGAGGGCGAGCACTCCAATGGCGGCCGTGACGCCAGGTTGGGACGCTCTAACGCCTTGCACATTCCGGACTATGGCGCTGTGATCCTCGAGCGGGTTGATTAGACCTTCGGCGTGCTTCGAGCAACGGCCTCTCCTTCTGACAGTTCTCCCATGGTGAGGTCTCGTTATCGCGGCCGGATTGCACCGACGTCGACCGGCTACCTTCATCTCGGACACGCTGCCACCTTTTGGAAGGCTCACGAGCGTGCGAACCAATTCAAAGGCGTCACGATCTTGCGAATTGACGATCTCGATCCGCAGCGCTGCGGGCCTAACTATGCCGAGGCCGCCATGGCGGACCTCAAGTGGCTTGGAATCGAATGGCACGAGGGGCCAGCTTATCAAAGCCGAAGACGCGAGCTGTATCTGAACGCCTGGCGCAAGCTGCGCGACGCTGGTCACATCTATCCGTGCATCCGCTCACGAAGCGATGTGGCGCGAGCAGCTCTCGCTCCGCACGAGGAAGATCCTATCTTTCCGATTGAATGGCGAATCCCCGCCGAAGAGGGCTTAGATTGCCTGGAACCAAAGGGCACCAACTGGCGATTTCGTGTGCCGGATGGAGCATTGATCACGTTTCAGGACGGTCACTGCGGGGCAATCACCCGGACAGCCTCGCGCGACTTCGGCGATTTTCTTGTCTGGAATCGAGATGACATACCCGCCTACGAGCTTGCCGTGGTCGTCGATGATCTGGCGATGGGTGTCACCGAAGTTGTCCGCGGAGCGGACCTTCTCACCTCGACAGCGCGGCAGATCCTGATCTATCGAGCGCTCGATGCTCAACCGCCCGCCTTCTTTCATTGTCCCCTTCTGCTCGATAAGGATGGACGCCGGCTGGCCAAACGTAACGCTGGCCTAAGCTTGCGAGCCTTGCGAGCGCAAGGCTACTCGCCGGAGGAGGTCATTGCTCAAACCAAAGCTTCTGTATCCAGATAGAGAGGCGCTACCCGACTTTGATGGTTTCGTTAGGTAGATGGCGCGTGCAATATTCTTTGCCATCGCTGGCCACACGAAAGTCGGCATGCGGATCGGTTGCCTCGGTGATTCCGCACGCTTCGCAGCGATGCAAAGTTGGCGAGGAGTCCTTGGCCGCGTCGAATCGGGCGCGGCGCTGCACGGTCTGACGATTTTCCCGCGACCGTTTGATCAACGATGGCGCGAAAAAGATCAGGTAATTGCCAAGGCACATGATAACTATCATCTTCACGGGCAGCGAACCCGTCACGAGGATGTAGGCGGGCCAAAGCAAGCTGATCAGCGCAACCCACTTAAGTTTAAGTGGGATGACGAGCAGAAAAAGAATCTCCATGTTTGGCGCAAGCGTCGCCACCGCGAGAAATAAGGAGAGATTGAGAAACATGTTGCCGCCGGAAGCGCCAAATATCAGCGCCGAAGCGACGCAGAAGAACATGCCCAGGAAATAGTAGGCGTTCAGCCGGAATGTTCCCCAGGTGCTTTCAAGCAGCTCGCCTGTCCACCAGACAACCATAAGGTAAAAGATTACCCAAAGGGGGCTAAGCGTATCGGGAATGAAGATCCAGCTGACGAGTCTCCAAACCTGACCTTGAAGAATCGCGTCGCGGTCGAGGACCAACGCTGAGATATACTTTGGATCGAGGGTTAGTAGGATAAAGACAAGCGCGTTGAGCGCGACGACATAACGGATGAGCCGCGGAATAGCGAAGCGAGAGAGATGGCGTTCGAGCCAGTCGAGTAAGGTCACAGAGCCCAATTCTCAGCTCTTAGGGCGTAACCTTCAACGTCCAAGTTGCGTCCAGTGGCTTGATCGGCGCTCTCGCCAGCTTTTGAGTTGAATGTTGAGAGCCGAGCGCCGAGCGTGGGCTGCCAATGGCGCGGCGTCCGACACTGATTTATGATGGCGACTGCACGTTCTGCGCACGTTGGGTCGAGCGCTGGCGTGCCACTACTGGAGACCGCGTTCGTTATCTCACTTCCCAAAAGGCGGCTGAGGAATTCCTCGACATCGCGAAGCAAGAATCAAATGAAGCTGTCCAATGGGTAGGCGCCGAGGGCGAACGATTGTCCGGCGCACCGGCGGTTTTTGCAGCTCTGGCGACGGCTTCCGCCAGTGGGCGAACACTTCTCTCGCTCTATAACGAGAAGTCTTGGTTCGCCCGGCCCGCGGACGCGGCTTACCGCGCGGTTGCTCGGAATCGGATGTTCTTTTCCCGCGTGACGCAACTCCTTTGGGGTGCAGACGTGCGCGTTCCAACATTCGCAATATCCACCTGGCTATTCTTGCGGTTGCTTGGAGTGGTCTATCTCCTGGCGTTTATTTCCTATTGGGTTCAGCTCTCCGGACTGAATGGAGCAAAGGGAATTCTTCCCGCAGCTGAGTTTTTTGACAGAGTGCGCGAAATTCTCGGGGATGCTGGGTTCCTGCAGTTTCCTAGTGTCTGCTGGTTAGGCGCCGGTGATACAGCGCTCTACGCCTGGTGTGGTGCCGGAATTTTTGCGGCCCTCGTCTTGATTATTGGATTCGTGCCGTTGCCGTGTCTGGTGTTCCTTTGGTCCGACTACCTTTCCCTCACTGTCGCCGGACAGCTCTTCTATCAATATCAGTGGGATATTCTGCTGCTCGAAGCCGGATTCATGAGCATTTTTCTCGCGCCGGTGGGTCTGCGTTTGGCAAGGCCTGCGAATCCTCAACCTCCCGCACGTTTCCTGATCATCTGGTTGCTGTTTCGACTTATTGTCGCTTCCGGCGTGGTCAAGCTAACGAGTGGCGATCCCGCTTGGGCTGATGGGACTGCCCTCGAGTACCACTATTTCACCCAGCCCCTTCCGACTCCGCTTGCCTGGTTTGCGCAACAGTCGCCCGCCACTTGGCAGACGATCAGCGTCTGGGCGATGTTCGCCATCGAACTCGTGCTTCCCTTTTTCCTGTTTGCGCCGAGACGCATCCGATTGTTCGGGGTGGGAGGCATCGCAACGCTTCAGCTCTTGATCGCGCTCACCGGCAACTATGGGTTCTTCAATCTGCTGACGCTGCTTCTCTGTTTGATG
>DATLIT010000337.1:0-3898 GCA_035539295.1 Terrimicrobiaceae bacterium
CGCCAGCCTGTCCCAACCAAGCTGCCACCCGCGACGCCCATCGTGTACTCCGTGCTTTGATCGGGCGCCGCGCGACCTCTGTTTTATCCATTCAGAAATCGTCGCTGCTTTGCGGATGACCGTTCATGTTGTGAGGAACATCTCCGCCCGCCGAGAAGAAACGCCGCGGCCGGACTGCAAGCAAACGACGGTGTAACAACCCGCTTCATCTTCTTGCTGCTTAGATGGTTCAAAGATTCAGGCATTCCAAGCCTTAAGGAGGCTGTCGACTCGCTGCGAGACAGAGCCTTCCATGGTAATGAGTGGGGGCCAGTTTCGGTGAAAACCTTCACCGGCGAGCTTTTTCGTCGCATCTATTCCAAGTTTGCCACCGACGGCGAACTCACTGGTTGCGTGATCGAGCACATCGGCCGGCCCTTTCGTGAGGATGCTGTCGCGTTGCGGGTCGGTGTTCGCGCAGAGGCGAAAAAGAACCTCGCTGGTATTGTGCACGTTGACGTCGTGATCCACCACGATGAGGTATTTGGTAAACATCATCTGCCCCATTCCCCAAAGCCCGTGCATGATCTTATAGGCTTGCATTGGATAGGCCTTCTTGATGCTGACGAAAACAAGGTTGTGAAAGACACCTTCAGCCGGGAGAGCGATGTCTACGATCTCCGGGAAATTCATCTTGAAGATCGGGAGGAAAAGTTTCACCGATGCGCTGCCCATGTAGAAGTCCTCCATGGGAGGAATCCCCACGATCGTGGCAGGATAGACGGCCTCCCGACGATGGGTAATCGCGGTAATGTGGAACACCGGGTAGGGTTCGGGAAGCGTGTAATAACCAGTGTGGTCGCCGAACGGTCCTTCCTCTCGCAGAGGTTCCCGCGGATCGACATAACCTTCGATAACAAAGTCGGCATTGGCCGGAACTTCGAGGTCGCTGGTTTCGCATTTGACGAGTTCGATCGATTTTTTCCTTAGGTAACCCGCAAGCAGGAACTCATCGAGCCCATCGGGAAGAGGGGCCGTGGCGGCAAACGGAAAGACGGGATCCCCGCCAAGAAAGATCGCCACCGGCATGCGCGTGCCCGTCTCGTAATACCTCCGGCCGTGTCGTGCGCCTACTTTTTGAAGCTGCCAGTGCATGCCCGTGCACTGCGAGTCATAGACCTGGATGCGATACATCCCGACATTGCGCTCACCGGTATCGGGATCTTGGGTGACCACGCAGGGCAACGTAATAAAACGTCCCCCGTCGAGCGGCCAGCACTTGAGAATGGGTAAATCGAGAAGCGTCGGCGGATGAGGATCGAGCTGCGCGGGATTTTTCCAATCCGGTGCAGGCGGCCAGTCAGTGGCTCTGGCCGGGCTTTCGATGCGATGCACGATCTCCTTGCAGGGCCCGGTGGTCACCCGCCTGGGTTTTGCGTGACGCATCTCGATGGCGGTCCCGAACAATTTAAGGGCTTCGCGAAAGCTCGTCGGTGGCTTGGCCTTGATGAGGGACCCCAACTCCGCGGCAACGTCCTCCACCGACTCTGCGCCCATGCTCATCGCCATGCGCTTCCAGGAACCCATTGTGTTTATCGCGACCGGAAAAGGACTGACCTGTCCGTTCACGGTTGGTTTTTCGATCAAGAGAGCCTTTCCACCACCCGGCGCCTTCATCTGGCGATTGGCCAACTCGGTAATCTCGAGTTCCGTCGCCACCGGCTCGCGAATGCGGACCAGCTCGCCGGCCTGGTCGAGCGCCTGAACGAAGTGGGCGAAAGACGAGAAGGCCATCTCAGAGTGACGGAGCGGGACAGGCCAATGGCGGCGCTTGGACCCGGCGCAATGGCAGGCTACGTAGCTCGGCACACAACCAGGTGCGAACTCCCCGCAGGATCAGCTTCCAGACGTGCCTTGTGGGTTCGAAACCTTTCAACAATGTGCGCGAATCCAGATTCATCGGACCGTAGACTCCGGCGGCATGCCTCTTCTGAGCAATTCGCACAAGCCGGCGATTGTAAAATGCCATCAGGCGCCGAACGACCATACCGTCGAACGAACCCTCGAAAGGAAACTGAGAAAACCCTGCCTTGGGACAGCGAACTACGCTGCGGACGGGTCCGAAAAAGAAGAGGCCGAGGTCCATCAGAAAGGCTGCAGTCATCAGTTCCTTGTCGCCTAAGTAATGATATTTGTCCTTGTACAAGGCCTCGAACCAGCCACGGTACGATCGCCCGAAGCGCGCATTAAGATTCTCGAGATCGCAACTCTCACCCTGGCTTTCTCGCACGATGCGGTCCACCGCGACCGAAACGGTCCATGCACAATAATCCAGACCTTGACTGTAGAGTGGGTCCATGAAGGAGGCGGCGTCTCCGACGATCTGCCAGCGAGGTCCGGCAATCCGCTCGGCATAGTAAGGCAGCATCGAGTAGGCTTTGACGTCGCCTCGAATGTACTCTGCTTCCCCGAAAATCTCCCGGCCTACCGGATGCGTCAGCAGGTGCGCTTTAAGTCGGTCGCCCAAGCGGGCCCGTTCCGGCGGGGTATAAAGCCGCGAGTCATACACAAGCCCGGCACTAAAGTCGCCGCCCCGCAGAGGGATAATCCAGCACCACCAGCCGTATCCGGTCAAATGATTGGTGGCGGAAGCACGGCTGACCTGACAAGAACGGGCATAGTGTGGAAAACGCTTCAACAGATCGTAGCCGTCCCAGTCCTTCACGTTGCGAAAGCGCGCCCAGATCGCGTTGGTCGGATGTTCGGGAAGACTGCGCAACACCCCCAGCCTACGTGCGAGCAACGCAGCCCGGCCGCTTGCGTCGATCACCCAGCGCGCGGAAAGCTTGCGCTCGCCGCAGTTCTCGCGAACTGTAAGTTCCGAAAATCCCGAGTCTGACAGTTCGAAGGAAGTAAGCTTAGCCGGACGGAAGAGCTGGGCGCCTGCCTCGCAAGCTAACGTGAGCACATGCTCATCGAGAACTTCACGGTCAACTTGGTATGAGGGTAAGCGCACCTGGTAAAAGGCTCCAATCTCCCCGCAGCGGTCGAACTCATCCTCGGGTGCATGAGAAAACCAAAAACGCAGCCCATTCTTGACGACATGATGGTGACAAAGGTGATGTGTGAGCGCGAGGCGCTTTGTCAAAAAGCAGCCACTAACCTCGGTGGTAGCTTCGCCGACTTTGCGGTCAAAATGTGCTGAGCGCTCGATAATCGCCACGCTCAGTTCCGGCGCGTCGCGCCGGAGAAGTAGTGCCGTAGCCGCGCCGGAAAACGCGCCGCCGATCACCGCGACATCAAATTTCTCCTGCATACCGCCCTCTCCATAGACAATGAACTGAGCGCTGGCAATGAGTCTCCTCAGGCCCCGCGGCGGTGCAGACAGTCTCGGACAACCCTGCACAGAGAATTCGGCCAAGGTGGGACTAAAATCCGGTCTATCGAGGACGGAAAGGTCCGGAACAAATCACTGCTGGCCGAGGATTTGTGAAATGCTGAATCGGCCTCGAATTGCAAATTTGCCATTTGCCATGAGGCGAGCCAAACTTAGGTAGAGTGATGAACCTCAAAACGGTGCTGTTGGCGTTCGGAGGCGCGGTCGCAATCTGCCTTTCTCTCAACGCGCAGATCGAGAATGGCGCGAACCCTACGAAGCCAGAGAAGAGCTCCGTGACGACGCTGAAGGGAACCAAGTTCTTTGGGATCGTAGAGGTTACCGACGACTATACGATTCGAGTTTCAAACGATTCGGGCGTCACCAGGTTGCCTATATCCCAACTGGGAGACGCCGATTTCAAGAAATATGGATTGAACAAAGATCGCTCCAAAGATGGACGCCTCTGGTACGAGCGCAAAGAAGCCTTGGAAAATTCACAGACCGAAAATCAGGCGTCCAAGGATTCAAAATCGAATGGAA
>DATLIT010000338.1:0-3917 GCA_035539295.1 Terrimicrobiaceae bacterium
GGGCAAAAATTGGCACGGGAATCCCAAACCACGTCTGATGGCTTAGATCAAATCCTTGCGGGAGGCCATAAATCCAGCGACCTCCGGTGACCAGGATCAACCCGCCTTTGAGAATGCTCGCCGTGCCAAGCGTCACGACAATCGCCGGAATACGCACATAGGAAACAAGCAATCCATTGATCAAGCCGATCAATCCGCCAACGAGAATTGTCGTGAGGAAAACGACCGGCAACGGGACGTTGGCCACCGCCAGTTTTCCGGCAACTGTCGCACACAATCCCACCGCAGCGCCGATGGAAATGTCAATATGTCCGCACAAAATAACGAGCGTCGTTCCGATGGCGGCGATCGCGATGTAGGCGCATTTTTGGACGATATCGACGAAATTGTCCGCGCTAAAGAAGCCCGGATTTACCAGGCTAACACCGGTAACAACAACCAACGCCGCAATGGCAAGAACCGCCTCCTGGCGATCGAGATATGTCGCCCACCGATTGTGCCCGGAGAGAGTTCCTCTCGGCGATGCTGGATCTTGCGGAGGGGCAGCGACACTCATAGCTGTGTGGGAGTCGGGTTGCCCCGATTTCCGAGGGCCGCCGTAAGGACTGATTCTTGGGTGGCGTCGGCTCGCGTAAATTCTCCAGTGATGCGACCCTCGTGCATCACCAGAATGCGATCGGCAAGCCGCAATACTTCCTGCATATCGCTGGAGATCACCACCACGGCCAGGCCTTCGTCTCTCGCGAGGGAAACAATCAGCCGGTGGATTTCGGCACGAGCGCCGACATCTATTCCGCGCGTAGGCTCGTCTACAATGAGAATGCGTGGCTTTGTGGCAAGCCATTTGGCCACGACAATCTTTTGTTGATTTCCGCCCGAAAGGTTTCGAACGGTTTCCCGAACGTTCGGCGTCTTGATTCGTAGCCGCGCGACGTAATCTTCTGCCAGTGTCTTCTCCGCCTTGAAATCCAGAAACGGTCCGCGGGTAAGCTGTTTCAGCCGGGTCATGGCGACATTTTGACCGACATTCATAGCGGTAATCAGACCTTGCCTGCCGCGATCCTCCGGCACATAGGCGATTCCGAGTCTTATCGCGTCCTCGGGACCCCTGATATTGACCGACCGGCCCTCAATTTCGATAGTTCCGGACTCGGGTGGCAAAGTCCCAAAAATCGCTTGAGCCAGTTCGGAACGGCCGGAGCCAATCAGCCCGGCCAAACCGACAATTTCGCCGGCGTGCAAACTAAGGCTAGCATCTCGTAGCAGAGGGCTGCGCGAAAGGTTACTTGCTCGAAGCGCCGGCGGTTTGTCGCGCTCCGCCGTGGTCAACACCGGTTGGTCATGAACGATTGGCTCCTCTTCCAAGGCACGTCCAACCATCTGCCGGATGAGTTCTGCCTCGGTTATTTCACTCGCCTTCTGCGTGGCCACCCATTGGCCGTCGCGCAGAACCGTCACGCGATCCGCCAGCGCGAAGATCTCATCGAGGCGGTGGCTAATGTAGATGATCGCCACACCGTTCGAGCGAAGGTTGCGCACAATTGCAAAGAGTCGTTCAACGTCGTGCTGTGTGAGCACGGCGGTCGGCTCGTCCAGTATGAGCACGCGCGCCTGAAGAGACAGCGCCTTGGCGATCTCCACACGCTGCCGATTTCCGACAGATAATGTGCCGGTGCGCGTGCGGACGTCGATGTCACTGGCGTCGAGCGACTCGAGCAACTTCGCCGCTTCGCGTTCGGCACGACCCCAATCCAACGCGAACCCCGCAAAACTTCGAGGGATATGACCCGAGAAGATGTTCTCGGCGACACTCAGCTCTGGATAAAGGCTGAACTCTTGATAGATCGTGGCAATCCCAGCGTGCTGCGCCTGACCAGGTTCGGTAAAATGAACAACCTTGCCTCCCACCCGAACCTCTCCTTCGTCTGGAGAGTGCACCCCCGAAAGGATTTTAATGAGAGTCGATTTGCCAGCACCATTCTCTCCCAAGAGCGCGTGGACCTCTCCAGGAAAGACATCAAAGGATACACCGCGCAGCGCGCGCACCCCCGGAAATGACTTGACGATGCCTTTGAGGACGAGAGCTGGGACACTGCGGTCACCGCCATCGGCATGTATTCGGGCGACCATAGATGGCCTTCGGAGGCTCGCCGCGAGAGTGCCGCCTTGCTCCAACGAGAGCAAGCGCAATTTCCTCCTGGCTCAAACCTATCCTCCGACGTGTATGGGCGCTGTGACTCTTTCACCTCGCCTAAATAGAAGCTCGGAAGCCCCTCGGCATCAGATATTCGCGATTCGCCGATCGCCCCGGATGGTGGCGGACGGGTAGCTCCAACTGAGTGCAATTACGAACTGGAAAATGCCAGGGAGCTTTGATAGACGCAACCCATGCCAACTACCCTCGAAGATCTTTACGTCCATCCGAAGTTTGTCGAGAAAGTCGAACGGCCGATTAAAGCCAGGATCATGAGCTGGACGTTCCCAACCAGCGATGCCGCTGCCACGAGGCCGACCGCCGTCACTTTGAATAGCGTCAAATTTTCAGACGAGGACGAGGAGCGCATTCAGGGAGAAGTCGTTGTCTCTGCACGCATGGCGGTCGACGCGACAATCACCACGACACAGGATCTTAACCAGACGTTCGAAGGCTTTATGAACTTCAGCCTTCCGTGGGGTTGGCAAGCCAGGGATGTTCGGTTTGTTGCTGAGTCTGCGCAGATTGCCCTCAACGACCTCCGCCGACCCTAGAGCATTCTAATCCTCAGGTCCACAGGTCTGCCGAGTTTCTCCGGGCTGACGCCTCGCTTCCGACGGAAAATTTGACAAACCATCATTAATTTGGGCGTGTCGCCCATCTGGCTGAACCTGTGTCGTTTAGCGATGATAGCGCAGTTTAGGGCCTTCCGAGCAGGGATCAATTTGTCGGGATTTTTTACAGCATCCCGATTGCCATCGCGAAGCTCGCTGCAAGTGTGTCGGTCGGAAATAATCGCAATTTGTTAATAGGAAGCTAGATACATCGTTGGGGGTGTTTAGCAGTCACGATGGAGCGCTTCGGCACGAAGTATGCTGCGCAAATTTTAGCTATAACCTGAGCGGAGCGTGGCGTGAATACGGTATGCATAGTTGTTTTCTTCGGTCCATCGGCCTCAAGGCTTGAACGGCAAAGCCACAGGCCTTCGGACCCCACGTATCTACAGAGGCCGAGTAGTCGCCAGCAGCCCAGCAGGCAAGAGAGTGGCTGCACAGCTCCAATGGTTTGCAGCCCCTTCGACAACCTGCGCCATCGAAATCCGGCATGATCACGATCGTCCATCACAATGACCTCGTGATCCTTGCCGGGAAGGTGGGAGTCTGGAAAGTGCTCACCCAGGTAAACGGAACGAGGGCAGATGTTTGCCGAAATGATGCCCCGGATACGCGTGTGATAACTGCGCCGCTTACGCGAGTTTCGATCATTCAACGCGCCGGCAGTCCTGGCTATAGTTATTGAGTCATAGAGCGAAGCGCCATCGCAATCGTTCGCACTATCGCAAGGAAGCCCTGACCCGCACGCGAGCAGAGACGTTGCGACCGTCCCCCGGACAGGTGTCCCTTTCTCAAAAACCGGTATGGTGGTACGGTTTGTCGCGCTGGACCAGTTATCTCGTCAAGGCGGGAGCAGAGGTGATGTAGCGCAAATTCGGTAGACCGGCGACACCTCGCATGTAATTACCTCGTGAAAGTAAATACACGTTAAAAGATTGATAGTCAGATATCACGTGACGGTTATTTTCTTGGGATGTGCAGGCGATGGCGGTCATATTCTGCCTGAGGACGGTTGGACCCGGACGGGCGCTGAAAAACGATTACGCCTTTCGCGTAGAAACAGCGGTGCGTCGCACAAGGAGACCAAGGGAGAGCGCGACGTTGTCATG
>DATLIT010000339.1:0-4944 GCA_035539295.1 Terrimicrobiaceae bacterium
GATTATCAGTCCGGAGTGCGTGATGGGGAGATAACGATTCCGATTGAATATCGGGAGGCGAAAAGTTTCGCCATCCAGACGCGGCAAATCGTCAATGAGTTGATGCCGGTGTGGCGCCAAACCAAGGCGGAGGCGCTGGAGAAGAACGGCCCGAAGCTTTTAAGCACGCTGGAAGACCTCGAAGGTGCTATCGAACGAAAGGCCGCTCAATCCGCTATCGATGACTTTGTGACCAAAGTCTCCAATCTGCTCCAGCGCGATTTCGGTCTGGCCTTGAAGCGCTCGGGCATGGGAAGCGATGTGGTCGCCGAAACGGCTCTCGAGGTCCGCTCGCTTTTGGGACAGTCACTCTCTGTGGCGCAGAGCAAGCTCTGGCGAAAGGCGGAGCAGCTTCGTCTCGATGCCTACATCAATTTCGATCTGGAGATAGAGTCGCGGGTGTTGCCGCGTGATCCTGCTCTTGCTATCCGGGCCGAGAAGGCGTTTCTCGACGGCCAGAGCGGCAAACCAGGAGTCAAAGCAGCTTTGGATGCGAGACTTACCGGAGAGGCGCTGACGGCGGCGTATCAGCGCGCGCTGGACGCCCTGGAAGAATGCACTGCTCTCGTCAAGGTGGGTCTTTCGCCGTCCGCCGCAGTGATCGGTGCGATTTTCATCGTCGCAAGGGAAGGTTTGGAAGCAGTGGTTATCCTTGCCGCCCTGTTGGCTGGGCTGCGAGGCGCAGAAAACGCGGGGATTCGCAGGCGTATCGGCGCCGGCGCATGGCTGGCATTGGGTGTCACCGCAGTGATCTTTGTGGCTTCGCGCACGCTTTTACAGGGACTTTCCCATTACGGTGAAGCCTTGGAGGCGGTGATCTCCGTGGTCGCGGTCGGCGTTCTGCTCATCGTCACCAATTGGGTTTTTCACAAGTACTACTGGACGGGATGGAACGCGCGCCTGCGCGAGCTGAGCAAGGCGGCGCGTCAACAGCAGAGGCGTTGGGAAGGTCTCGCGCTCCTCGGCGTCGGGTTTGTCACAATCTTTCGAGAGGGATTTGAAACAACCCTGTTCATGCAGTCGCTCATTCTGGAGGCGGGAATGCGTCCTGTGCTCCTGGGATTGGCAATTGGGGGACTCTTTATCGGAGTGGTGGGGATCGCCGTATTTTCCATTGGAGCGAAGCTTCCTTATCGCAAAATGCTGATTATTACCGGCGGGCTGGTCATCTTCGTGCTGTTTACGTTTATCGGATCGACGGTCAGGCTCTTCCAGACAGTCGGCTGGCTGCCGGTTCATCCGGTTCCCGGCCTGGAATTGCCAGCCTGGATGGGGGTTTGGTTGGGATTGTATCCGACTTGGGAGGGATTGTTGATTCCCTTTGTAACCTTCGGCTATGTTGGCGGGATGTGGCTCCTGGTGAAATTTAATGCGAAGCGCGCGCAGGAGCGCGAGGCGTCAGTTGAGCGTTCGGCTCCGCTCGCCGCCTAAGGGACGATTTGCAGCGCTGCTTGTGTCGAGCGCACCGCGAAATTTCCCAGGCGCTTGGCGCCAGCGCCTCGACACCAATTCTTCGAATTCATTGGAGCGGGCACCCTACCATCCTTAGGTATCGCGATCGAAGGTGTGGAGTTGCCGGATCATCTTCGCGATGAGAGCGGTCCAACCAGTTTGGTGGCTGGCCCCGACACCGGCGCCATTGTCGCCATTGAAGTATTCGTGGAAGAGGATGTTGTCCCGCCAATGCGGATCGTTTTGGAAGAACTCGTTGTCCCCATTGAAGGGTCGCCGGCCGTGGGAACTCCGCTCAAATAATGAGACGAGCCTTCTTTGAAGTTCGAGTGAGGCTTCCCAGAGATTCATCTGCCGGCCGCTACCGGTGGGAAATTCCACCTTGAAGCTATCCCCAAAATAAAAGCCGAATTTCTGGAGCGCTTCGATCAACAGGTAGTTCATCGGCATCCAGACGGGGCCGCGCCAATTCGAATTCCCACCGAACATGGCTACCGGGCTGTCTGCCGGGCTGTAGCGAAGCGTTTCCGTTTCTCCCGCTTCGGTAAATGTGTATGGGTTGTCGAGATAATAACGGGAAAGGGCCCGGATGCCATGAGGGGAGAGGAATTCGCTTTCATCAAAGAGGCGCTCGCAAATCCTGCGAAGTCGTTCTGGTGGAACGAGGGAAATCAACCGGCGCCCTTGCAGCTCGACGCCGATATGATGAAGCTGGTCCAGCAGATGCGGACGGTGGTCACGAAACCACTGCACGCGCTTGCGCAAGAGTGGGAATTGCCTCGACATGTCGGTGCTGAAACTTTCAACGGCGAAGAGTGGAGTAAGCCCAACCATTGAGCGGGTTCGCAGGTAATCAACTGAGCCGTCCGGTCGGCTGAGCACATCGTAATAGAACCCATCCTCGTCGTCCCAGAGCGTGACGCCGCCGGTGCCCTTGGCATTGATGGCCGCCGCCAGATAGATGAAATCGTTGAGGAACTTATCGGCGATGTCTTCGTAGGCCGGATCCTCGGTCGCGAGCTCGAGAGCGACATTGAGCATGCTGAGCGCGAACATAGCCATCCACGCCGTGCCATCGCTTTGTTCGATCTTGCTTCCGTCGGGCAGCAGATAGCGGCGATCGAAAACGCCGATGTTATCCATACCGAGAAATCCGCCTTCGAAGACGTTGTCTCCCGATTGATCATTACGGTTTCCCCACCAGGCATAGCTCAAGAGGAGTTTGTTGAAGGAGCGCTTAAGATATTCGCGATCGCCGTCCCCTTTCATTGCTCGTTCGATCGAATAGATGCGCCACATCGCCCAGCTGGCGATTGGCGGGTTCGCATCGGAGAGTGCCCATTCGTAAGCCGGTAATTGCGCGCTGGGCGAGGCGAACCGCTCCCCATGGAGAATCATATTTTGGCGCTTGGCGGTCGCTGGATCCGGCACGGCAAAAGCCACCGAATGAAACATCAGGTCCCAGGCACAGAAGTAGGGATATTCCCAGCAGTCCGGCATCGAGATGATGTCGTGAGCGTGCATCTCCTTCCAGAAGACATTGCGCCCGTGCCATCGTTCACGCGGTGGAGGAGGCATCGTCGGATCGCCTTGCAGCCACTCTATCACTGGATAGTAGTAAAATTTTTTCGACCAAAAGAGTCCCGCCAGTGATCGCCTCTGAATCATTGCAGTTTCCTCTGGTAAACCCGGGGTCAGAGCTTGGTAAAAATCATCGGCTTCCTTGATCCGCTCATGAAAAGTCGTCTCGTATGAGGAGCCAAAAGCGTCAGGTTGAGGCAATTCGGTGAGCCGCAATCGGATCGTCGAGGTTTCGCCGGGCGCAATGGTGCGCCGGTAAACCGGGGATCCCTTGGTGCCGCTACCAGCCGGATTTACCGCGGCAATTTTTCCCTGGACGATATAATCGTGAAACGCATCCTTGACGTGCGTCGAGGGATTTTTGGCGGCAAAAAGCCGTTCGTTATTCGTTTCGTTGTCGGTGAAGACGAACTCGGAGGCGCCTTCACAATAGAGGTGATAAACGGGCAGTCCCCATGGCGCCGCGCGGATCGACTTGTCACTCGTAAGATGCATTTGGGGTTTGGTGCTTCCTTCGCGGCCCCATGACCAAGTATTCCGAAACCAGAGGGTGGGCAGGATGGTGAGCGGAGCCGATTCTGGACCCCGATTGACCGCGGAAATCTTAATGCAAATGTCGGTCGGCGCAGTCTTGGCATATTCGATGAAAATGTCGAAGTATCGGCCATCGGCAAAAATGCCCGTGTCGACGAGCTCGAACTCCGGGTCCAAACGCGTGCGTCGGGTGCTTTCCTCTATGAGGCGCTGATAAGGAAACTCCTGTTGCGGATACTTGTAGAGCCCCCGCATGTAACTATGCGTGGGAGTATTATCCAGATGATAAAAATACTCCTTCAGGTCCTCTCCATGATTACCCTGAGGATTGGAAAGACCGAAAAACCGCTCCTTAAGGATGGGATCATGACCATTCCAAAAGGCCGGCGCGAAGCAAAGTCGGCAGTCGCTGTCACAAATGCCGAGCAGACCATCCTCGCCCCAGCGATAAACCCGTGACCGAGCGTGATCGTGAGGAAAGAACGACCAGGCGTCGCCATCGGCAGAGTAATCTTCGCGGACTGTGCCCCACTGACGCTCACTCAGATAAGGGCCCCAAAAATCCCAGGGTTCACGTCGTTGGTCGCGCGCGAGAATACGTTCGGTTTCAGCTTCGGAGGGCATGACGACTTCTTCCCCTCGCAAAAAAATGGCCTCGTGTCACCTTGCTTTTGATTGAGAGTTAAGCCGCCGAGCTGGCAAATTCACTTTGCGTCGGCTTGCGCCATGAAAGAGCTTTTAGGCGCTTCTCAAATCAATTACCGGTTCATTGAGCGATGTCTGAGATTCACCCCAATTTTGATGCCGTCAAGCGAGGGCTCATCGAGCTGACGCCCCAGGAACGACTCAAACTCGAGAAGGATGGCTTGGACGTCATCCACGATATCTACCGCTACGCGAAGCTGGGGTTTTCAGCCATCGTCGAGGAGGATTTTGATCGCCTGAAATGGTATGGGGTCTACCGGCAAAAGCCGAAGGATAGCGGGTATTTCATGATGCGAACGAAAATCCCGGGGGGTCAGCTAACGGGCGCCCAAGCCATCCTCCTTTCTGAGCTGGCCGACGAATTCGCGCATGGCTTCTGTGACATCACCACACGCCAAACCATTCAATATCACTGGCTGCGCATTCAGGATGTCCCGCCGGTTTTTGATGCCCTCGAGAAAGCCGGTATTATTACCAGCGGCGCCTGTGGAGATATTACGCGCAATGTTGGATGCTGCCCGGTCTCGGGCATCAATCCAGAGGCGATTTTTGATGCCACTCCGCAACTGCTGGAGATTAGCCGCGGCCTGACGAATACTAAGGAGTTCTCGAATCTGCCCCGCAAGTACAAGA
>DATLIT010000340.1:0-3658 GCA_035539295.1 Terrimicrobiaceae bacterium
GTTCCGATCATTCAGCGCATCGCCGCGGCGGAACTCGGCGAGCAAGTCAGCACACAGTTTCAAGGAACAGCCCAGGCCTTTCAGGCTTCTCTGGGAAATCTCGGCTTGCTCCTGCTGATGGCCGTGCTCGTGATCTACATCATTTTGGGCATTCTCTATGAGAGTTTTGTCCATCCGCTGACGATCCTTTCGGGACTGCCGTCGGCGGGATTTGGTGCGCTCCTGACGTTGGCGCTCTTTCATCAGGAACTGAATGTCTACGGCTTCGTTGGGCTGCTCATGCTCATCGGCATCGTCAAGAAGAACGCCATCATGATGATCGATTTCGCTCTCGACGCGCAACGCAACGATCAAAAACCGCCAGAGGTCGCGATTTTCGACGCCTGCGTCGTCCGCTTTCGCCCGATCATGATGACAACACTGGCCGCGATGATGGGCACGTTGCCCATCGCCTTGGGACTGGGAGCCGGCGGTGACGTTCGACGACCCTTAGGACTTAGCGTCGTCGGCGGCTTAGTAATCTCGCAACTTGTGACTCTCTACATTACACCGATTATCTACCTCTACCTCGAGCGGGTGCAGCAGCGCTTTGCCAGCAAACCGAAGTCTCCGGCGATGGTCGCAGAACCATCGGTCCCCCAACCCGAACTGGCGTCAGCGAAGTAGGCAGTCGTAAAGAAAAGCCCATTCCGCAGTGCGACGCGCCACCGCTGCGGACGGGTCCGCATCCGGGAGCGAGCACTGTAGCAACCACGTCCCTATCGTCGAGAGCGTCGGCGGCGGGGACGTCACCGTTATAGTTCAGCGTTGCTTCGTGCCGGATGGATCCTCCCACAGGTCGATGCCACCAAACTCCAAACAGCATGAGCCGGCCTCCACATAGCAGCTCTCACAGAGCCAACGGTCGCCCACGTTGACGGCGCCAGAAGCCCCGCAGGTGTCGCAGAACTTTACCACGGGCTCCCGCGTCACCTGCGAAGAGGAGCTGACTTGGGAAACGACATCCATAAAGAAAAATCGCACAGATGCGGGCGCGTGCCAAGCCCTCTGGTAACTGAACGGATCGATCGCCGAGAGGGATCCTACCGCGACCTCGCCCTTCCCTTTCTCGCCCTCCGCTTGCGAATTCGCGCAGATGGAGTTCCTTTATTTGCATGACTCCGGAAGAACGCACGCTCATCTCGACCCTCTTTGATAGGCTGAATTCTGCGGCCGCACAGGCAAAAGACCCTCAGGCCGAGGAATACATCCGCGCGCAGGTTTCGCAGCAGCCTTCGGCGCCTTACCTGCTCGTCCAGAGCACCCTTGTTATGCAGCAGGCGTTGACTGCCGCCCAGACACGCATCGCCGATCTCGAGAACCAGGTGGCAGCAGCCCAGCGCCCCGGACAAGAGCCAAGTGGAAGCTTCCTTTCCGGCATGGCCAACCTCTTTGGAGTTGGCCAATCACCAGCGCAGCCTTCGCGCGGACCGCAGGCTCCGCCGCCGCTTCCGTCTCAGTCTGCACCCTTGTCCCCGCTTTCTCCTCCTCCGCTTCCCCAGACGGGCCGCGGTCCGGGCGGAGGCAGCTTTCTCCAGAGTGCTCTCTCGACAGCAGCCGGCGTGGCTGGCGGTGCTCTGCTTTTTCAGGGCATCCAGAATTTGTTGGGTCACAATCCAGGGCAATTTGGCGGTTTAGTTGGGCCCTCGGGTAGCATTGTCGGCGCCAATGAGCCGGCGGTCGCAGAGAATACCGAAATCGTCAACAATGTCTTCGAGACAAATCAACCATCCTCGGCGGGAGAAGAACCTGCGAACGAAGCCCAATCCGATAGCTCTCTTGAACCCGAGGCGGACACATCGGTTTCTAATCCCGATCCGGGCTCGGAAGAGTTCTTTGCTTCGGACGACGGCGGCGACCTCTTCGGAGACGACGACTCCATGGTCTAGAAAAAGAAGGGGAAATAGCCACTCGGGGCTCCAACAAGTCCTTGGATGGTGCTAGACGGCGTTTGACCAGGATGGAAAAGTCCTCGCGCGCGCGACAAGGCAGAGGAACATGTCGAACCCGACAGGGTTACCGACGACCTCGAACGACTACCCGCGGCCGAGCAAATCCGTCATGGCAACGGACGAAGACGAAGCTCGCCAAAAGGGCGTCTTTGACTAAAGTGGAGCCACGATAGTGCGCAGATACGCGGAAGTGGAGAAACCTCCGACTCACTTGGAACTCCTCGAGTTTTCGAAGCAATTCAGTCGAGAGGAATGGGAGATCCTTTGCAAGAATCGAGGCTTCATTCATTTTCTCGCTGAGGATCTCGCCGCCTGCAGACTGCTGGCAAAAAAGGTCCTCGAACGACATCGAGAAGCCATCGATTAATCCGCGGGCCCCCTTCCCGGGCTTATATTCGCACAAACCGCATTAGGTGGTTCGGTCGAACGCCGCGACCACCGGCGCGTGATCGCTTGTGCCGACTTTCGCCAGCACTGCACAGGACGCCGCTTGGCGCGCGATGGAGGCGCTGGCGAGGATGTAGTCAAGCCGCCAGCCGATGTTGCGTTGGCGGAGATTGCGCCAGGGTGCCCACCAGGTGAAAAGCTGATCATTGTGGGGATCGAGTGCTCGCCCGACGTCAACCAGTCCCTTGCCGATGATGCGCTCGAGTAGATCACGCTCTTCCGGAAGCTGCCCGATACAATTGGGTTTTCTCTCCTTCGGATGCACATCCATGTCGGTGCGGGTGATGTTCATGTCGCCGCAAAACAAGAGCTCTCTTCCGGTTTTGTGGCAATCCTCGACGTATTTCTCCACAGCCCCCAGGAACCTCATCTTTGCAGGAAAGTCCTTCCCTCCATTGGGCACATACACCGAAGCGACAACCAGATTTCCAATTTGCACCGAGACGATGCGATTCTCGTAGTCGAAGTCCGGATGGGTAAACCGAGGTTTCTCGACACTCAAGTCCTTCCGAACGTGCAAACCCACGCCCGAGTAAGCTCGTCCGCCATGCCAATAACACCAGTAGCCTTCCATGTCACAGAGTAAGGCGGGCACCTGCACTGGCGAGGCCTTAATTTCCTGCAGACAGAGGAACTCTGGTCGCTCGTGTTCGATCAACTCGCGCACCTGTGATTCTCGCGCGCGAATGCCATTCACGTTCCATGTGGCGATTTTCATTTTCCTACTACCCTTCTACTCATCCACGAAACCCGAGGCAGAGACTATCACGGATTTTCAGGGATATTCGCTCTTGCATCGACCGGTCTGAAGGCGAACGCTCAGTCGAACACCTCGCTGCGCTATCGCCAGTTCAATGTCGAAAACTTCCCGCGAGCTTGATCGTGTTGGCGTGAAGGCGGGCGGTGTGGAGGCGATCGCGGTTGTAGCCGCCGCCATAGAGAACGACCAGAGGAACGTCGCTGCCTGTCGCGAGATCCAAGACCAGGCGGTCGCGAGCACCCAGGTCGGCGTCGCTCAATCTCATCTGGCCAAATCGATCATTTTCGTGCGGATCGCAGCCCGAAATCCAAAAGGCAAGATCGGGTGCGAATAAATCGAAAGCGAGCGGCAGCGTCTTTTCCAGACTAGCGAGATATTCCGCGCCACTTACCTGCGAGGGCAAAGCGACGTCCAAGGATCCCGGCTTTTTTTCTGCGGGATAATTTCGACCCACATGGAT
>DATLIT010000341.1:0-5753 GCA_035539295.1 Terrimicrobiaceae bacterium
TACGACATGCTCGAGGGAATTGTCGGCAAGCATATGGTCACACGTGCCTTCAGTCTGCTTGCGACGCTCTTTATCTTCATTCTCTTTGCTAACTGGTTTAGCCTCTTGCCAGGAGTCGGATCCATCGGATGGGGACACGACGTTCCCGATCACGGCTTTGAGATTGCGACCCCTTTGTTGCGACCGACGACTGCAGATCTCAACATGACGCTAGGCATGGCTGTAGTCGCCTTTTGTCTCTGGCTATACTGGACCATCAGCGAAGTGGGTCTGTGGGGCTTCCTAGTTCACACCTTTGGTCCCAAGGGCGGTCTCAAGGGCTTCATGAAGCTGATCTTCGCGGTGATCTTCCTCTTTGTAGGAGTTATCGAGGTGGTCTCCATTTTGGTTCGACCCGTCTCCCTCTCACTGCGACTTTTCGGAAACGTTTTTGCCGGGGAAACTCTGCTCTCCTCGATGATCACTCTAGGCCAGACGCTGGGATTTCCGACGGCCATCACTTATCTGATGAGTATCATCGTTCCGATACCTTTCTACTTTCTTGAACTGCTGGTTGGACTGTTGCAGGCGCTCGTCTTCACTCTGCTCTGCGCCGTCTACATTCAGCTCTCCACAACTCATGACGAGGAAGAGGAGCATTAAGAAATTTCCCACCGGGACCGTGCAAGTCTGCGGACGGTGAGAAAAACAACCCACAACAAAGCTAAAATATGATCCTTCCTATTCTTGCTGCAGAAGCCGTGGCCGCGGGTGTAACCGGTAGTTTCACCCTGGGCATGGCGGGTCTCGGTTCCGGGATCGGAATCGGCCTGGTCGGCGCGAAGGCGGCGGAAGCTGTCGGACGCAACCCAGGCGCCTTTGGGCGCGTGCTTACGCTCAGCATCCTCGGCATGGCTCTTGCGGAATCGATCGCGATTTACGCGCTGATTCTCGCCTTCCAAGGCCGCTAAGCTCATTTGGCCGTCCGCCCTCGCGGCGGACGGCCCAATTCCTCTCGGACATGGACGTTATTTCAGAAATTTTCACGAACTTCGGAGTCACTTGGCCGAAGTTCATCGCTCAGGTCATCTTGTTTTTGGTGGTCTACTGGGTCTTGAACAAATATGCCTTCGGACCTGTCATTACGATGCTTGCCGAGCGTCGTCGCAAAATCGAGGAGGGCCAGCATAACGCCGAACGGATTAAAAAGCAGCTCGCCGACGCCGAGCTCCGCTATCAAGAAGTCCTTCGCAAGGCCAACGAAGAAGCGACCAAGTTACTGGAAGAGGCGCGCGCCACCAGCGACGCCATCAGCCAAAAGCAGCTCCAGCAGGCTATCAAGGACGCCGAGGGTATCATCACCAAAGCCCAGGATACGATTACGCAGGAACGAAACAAGATGGTCGCCGAAGTGAAGCAGGAGATGGTCGATCTGGTCGTCAAGACAACATCCAAGGTCGTGGGCAAAGTCATGACGCCTGATGATCAAAAGCGCCTTTCCGAAGAAACGGTCAAACAAGTCGCCGCTTGAAGTATGAAGATCAGCAGGGAAGCCCGACGTCTGGCGCGTGCGTTGTTCCGCTTAAGCCTTGCCCACGGACGGCTGGACGCGAATCGCGTCTCCGCAATCTCTGAACGCCTGATCGTGGAAAAGCCTCGTAGCTATCTGGAGGTTCTGAAGGAATTCAGCCGGTTGGTTCGGCTGGAACTCGAACGTCGCCACGCTATTGTTGAGAGCGCGTCCCCCCTGGATGAGAGGAGCGCGACGAACATCGCTAACACTCTGAAACAAAAATTCGGCGACGATATTACGACTGAGTTCCGCACCTCTCCAGGCCTCCTCGGCGGGTTGCGCATCAAGCTCGGAAGCGATGTGTGGGACGGAAGTATCAGCAGCCGGCTCGCCACCTTTTCTCAGCAACTTTAAACCGATCCATCCATGAGCAATATTCTGCAAGAACTCGAAAGCAAGATCGAGAGCATTCACCGCGAATCCACCACTAAGGCCAATGTCGGCATAGTCCGCGAGATCGGCGATGGCGTGGCGAAAATTGAAGGGCTCAGCGCCGCGATGCTTAACGAGATGCTGGAATTTCCCGGTGGGATTTACGGGTTGGCGCTGAATCTCGAAGAGACGGAGGTGGGCGCGATCATCCTCGGCGACTATACCACGATTGGCGAGGGCGATGAGGTCAAGACCACCGGCAGACTCTTGCAGACTCCCGTCGGCAAAGGACTCCTCGGACGTGTTGTCAACACGCTCGGACAGCCGTTGGATGGCAAAGGTCCAATTGAAGCCACCGAATTTTATCCGGTCGAGAACATTGCTTTCGGCATTATCGAACGAAAGAGCGTAAGCCAGCCTGTTCAAACGGGAATCATGGCGGTCGACGCGATGATTCCCATCGGGCGAGGACAGCGCGAGCTGATCATCGGAGATCGTGCCACCGGCAAGACCACCATTGCCATCGACACAATTCTCAACCAGGCGAAGATCAATAAGGCGGGGGAGGAGTCCGGCGATGCCAACTTCCGGCCGCTCTACTCGATCTATGTGGCCGTGGGACAAAAAAACGCCAATATTGCGCGGGTTCTGGGCGTCCTGGAGGAAAACGACGCACTCAAGTATACGATTGTGGTCGCTGCTTCTGCGTCGGATGCTGCGACCGACCAGTACCTAGCCCCGTTTACGGGAGCCGCCATTGGAGAGTGGTTCATGTCGAATGGCATGGATGCGCTGATTGTATTTGATGACCTGAGTAAGCACGCCGCGGCCTATCGGCAAGTCTGCCTTCTCCTCAAGCGTCCCTCAGGCCGAGAGGCGTATCCAGGAGATGTCTTCTATCTCCATAGCCGTCTGCTGGAGCGTTCCGCCCGCCTGAACGAGAAGTTTGGCAACGGGTCGCTGACGGCCCTTCCGATCATCGAGACACAGGCTGGTGACGTATCCGCCTATATTCCGACTAACGTCATTTCAATTACCGACGGTCAGATCTACCTCGAGACCGATCTCTTTTATCAGGGAATTCGTCCCGCCATCTCGGTTGGCCTGTCGGTCTCCCGCGTCGGCTCCGCGGCTCAGATCAAGGCGATGAAGCAAGTCGCGGGCAAGATCAAGGGAGATCTGGCGCAATACCGTGAATTGGCCGCTTTCGCGCAATTTGGCTCCGATCTAGACGCGAAGACCAAGGGGACTCTCGATCGCGGACAGCGGATCGTTGAATTGTTCAAACAGACTCAGTATCAGCCGATGTACGTGCAACTCCAGGCGGCGGTCCTTTGGGCCATGCAAAAGGGCTATTTTGATCCCATCCCAGTGGAGCGAGTGAAGGAGTTTCAACTCAAGCTTCAGGAGTTTCTCAGCACCCGCAAGGAGGAGATTCTCAACAAAATCCTCGCGAAAAAGCAATTTGATGAAGAAATCGAGAAGGACCTTGGGACCGCTCTCGATGAGTTCAAAGTGTTTTTCAAGTAACTCGCCATGGCCACTCTTCGAGATATCCGCCGGCGAATCAAGTCGATCAAGAACACGGCACAGATCACCAAAGCCATGCAAATGGTTGCAGCCTCGAAGATGCGCAAGGCTCAAGCAGCAGCTCTCAACGGCCGGCCCTATGCGATCCTGCTCAACCGTGTCCTCGTATCGCTGCGCAACCGAATGGATCAAGGTCTGCACCCGTTACTCGAAAAGCGCGATGTTAAGAGTGAACTCGTCGTTCTCTTGAGCACCGATAAAGGCCTTTGCGGAGCTCTCAACACTAATCTGTTCCGCGAAGCAGCCAACTTCGACGTTCAGAAGACAAAATTTATCTCGGTTGGGCGAAAGGGCACCCAGTTTCTGGCCCGGACAAAGCGAAACATGATCGCGGATTTCCCGCTCAAAGATCAGCCCACCTTTCTCGAGACCAAGGCGATCTCAAAGTTTTTTATTGAGAGATTTCTTAGCGGCGACGTCGACAAAGTCAGCGTGCTCTACCCGCGCTTTGTCAATACATTGACGCAAAAGCCGACTGCCCTGACTCTGCTTCCAATTACAAGTCTCGAAGAAGCCGGATTGACCGGCGCCTCAGAAGCTCCCATACCCGAGCCCGCCGGCGATATCATCTTTGAGCCAAGTCCAGAGAAGATCCTCGCCGAAATCGTGCCCTATTACGTGCATTTCGAACTTTACCAGATGCTGCTGGCGAGTCGTGCTTCCGAGCACAGTGCCCGCATGGTTGCGATGAAAAGCGCCACCGACAACGCAAAAGACATCGTTAAGGATCTTACCTTGGAGTACAACAAGGCCCGACAGGCCGCCATCACTAAAGAGCTTCTGGAAATTTCTACAGCTCAACTCGCACTCGGCTAGCCCCATCAGAAATCATGAGTAACACAGGAAAAATCGTCCAAGTCATCGGTCCAGTTGTGGATGTCGAGTTCGACCCAGAGGATGGGGAACTCCCAAAGATATTCGACGCGCTTGAGATTAGTTTCAAAGGAGCAAAGGGTCCCGTCAAACTCACCCTCGAAGTTCAGCAACACCTTGGTGAGAGCTGGGTCCGCGCAATCGCGATGAGCTCGACCGAGGGACTTCAACGGGGGATGGATGTCGTCAACACGTCGGAACCAATCTCGGTTCCCGTCGGGGAAGGGGTCCTTGGCCGTATTTTCAATGTTGTTGGAGAGCCTACCGACCAGCGAGGACCGGTCGAATTTACGAAGAAGTATCCGATCCATCGCCCTGCACCTTCGCTCATCGAGCAGGATACCAAGGCGAACATCCTCGAGACCGGAATCAAAGTTATCGACCTCATTTGTCCCTTTACCAAGGGCGGCAAAGTCGGGGCCTTCGGTGGAGCTGGCGTCGGTAAAACCGTCGTCATCATGGAGCTCATCAACAATATCGCCAAGGGACATGGCGGATACTCTGTCTTCGCGGGGGTAGGTGAACGGACTCGTGAAGGAAACGACCTCTACGGGGAGATGAGTGAAGCGGGCGTCATTGATCTAAAGGATATTCGCAACTCGAAAGTCGCGCTTGTTTACGGACAGATGAATGAGCCTCCGGGCGCGCGCCTGCGCGTGGCTCTGACGGCCCTCTCCATGGCGGAGTATTTCCGCGATGAAAAGAATCAAGACGTCCTTCTTTTTATTGACAACATCTTCCGATTCTCGCAGGCCGGTTCCGAAGTCTCCGCGTTACTTGGGCGAACTCCGAGCGCCGTCGGATATCAACCGACACTCGCCGCCGAGATGGGCGACCTTCAGGAGCGCATCACATCGACAACGAAGGGTTCCATCACCTCATTTCAAGCGGTCTACGTGCCGGCCGATGATCTGACCGATCCCGCCCCGGCAAATACGTTTGCGCATCTGGATTCGACTATCGTGCTGGAACGTTCGATCGCTGAGCTCGGTATCTATCCGGCAGTCGATCCCCTTGCCTCCACCTCCAAAGCGTTGGCTCCGGAAATTGTCGGAGACGACCACTACGCCGTAGCACGCGGCGTCCAGAAGGTCTTGCAACGCTATAAGGATCTCCAGGACATCATCGCGATCCTGGGAATGGACGAGCTATCGCCTGACGACAAGCTGACTGTTTTTCGCGCGCGCAAGAGGCAGCGTTTCCTCAGCCAGCCATTTCACGTCGCCGAAGTCTTCACCGGAACGCCCGGCCAGTACGTCACGATTGCGGAGACCATCCGCGGCTTCAAAGAAATTCTCGATGGCCAGCACGATGAAGTTCCGGAGGGGAACTTCTACATGAAGGGCGGCATCGACATGATTAAGGA
>DATLIT010000342.1:0-4729 GCA_035539295.1 Terrimicrobiaceae bacterium
TCTTACCGGAAAAAGATTACCGCCTCCTCCCGGAACCGGTCTGCCGCCTTCGAACTCGCTATCAAAAGCGGGCGAAACTATCAGGCGGGAGACCAAATTAGCTATTATATAACCGGGGCGACGCGAAAAGTTACCGCGTACGAGAATGCTAGACTGATTTCGGAGTGGAACCCCGATGCCCGTGACGAAAATGTCGACTACTATGTGAGCAAGTTAGATGAACTGGCCGCACGGTTTACGGAGTTTGCTTCCAAACGTCCGCTGCAAGCCGACCTTTTTGCGTCTTAAGAATGCGGCCGGTACGGCTTGAATCCTTGCACAGCCGCCGAAGCAAGAATGGCAACGCCTCTCGGGCAAGCTCTCAGCGCTGATCAGCAAATTTCACGCCCGCTTTCTGCACTTCGCGATAAGGCAACAACCAGACCAGGGATTCATCGTGTAAGTCAACGACCTGAATCCGGTTCCCCCATGGGTCTCGAAAGTCGCATCGAAAACCGGGAATTAGTTGAAGACCGTATTTATTTACGAGTTTGTCTCGGACTTCGGCAAGTTGCGCCTCGTCGCGAACCATGATGCCAAAGTGCTCATTGCCTTGTTCACGATGCGCTCCTTTATTTTCGAACATGGCCAGGAACTGATGCTCGCCCAGTTTGAAAAAGGCATCGCCTTCACCTTCGTCGAGCTTCTCCAGTCCAAAGACGTCGACATAAAATGCGACCGCTGCGTCGACATCGCCGACGTCGATCGCAACATGATTGCAGCCGTACACCTCCACGCTCATCTCGTAACGGAATCGGCGCCCCACGGGAAATCGGATGCACCGGCGCGAACGGAAATTCGCTGCTGTTCATGCTGGCTCAAACGAACAGTCCGCACCGTCTCCGATCGGCGCAACGTGCGATCAATTCGCATATCCCGCAGGCCCACTTCTCCGGGAGTTGGAACCGGCGTTTTCTGCAGGACACACCGTGAAAACGCATCCATCTCGGCGGCGAATTGATCGATCGGCTCGATGAAAAGTTCCGTGCGGCTTGGAGTGCCATCTTTCAGACTGGTGGTTGAAAGTCGCAGGCCTGAGCAACTGTAAGCGGGATTCATTTGATGGAGCCATCCTCACAGAGCACCTGCTAGCTCGAGCTTCGAGCAGTTCCGAAGGAACACTCGCGTGCCGCCACGACTCCGGACGGATAACGCAAGAGGAAGCTGACTGATTCGGGACCTCACGAAAACGCGGGTCTTCTTCCGGCTGCCCCTGAACAGCGATCGCCTCGATCGGCTCTTCCCCGATGGTGTAGCGAGCCGCATTGACGCAATAAACTCCGATATCACCAACCGGACCTCCTCCCAAAGGCCCACTCAGGCGTATGTTAGGTGCCTTCACGGTCTGGCAGTTGCTCGCGGTGAATGTTTTGATCTTACCAAACCGCTTCTGACGGCACATCTCCATCACCGCAAGATTCATCGGTTCATAGTGCAGACGATAGGCGACGCCGAGGATCCTCTCGCTTTGCGGGAAGCGTCGATCATTGCTTCGCACTCCGCAAGGGAAGCAGCCATCGGTTTTTCGCAGAGCACGTGCTTGCCAGACTGCAGCGCGCGGATCGTGTGTTCCGGGTGCATTGAATTGGGCAGCACTATGTAGACGACATCGATTCTGCCGTTGTCTTTAATTCGCTCGAAGTCTTCATAGCCGTAAATCGCCTGCGCATCGATGCCATAGGTGCCGGCGACCTGCCTGGCCTTCTCGGGATGTCCGCTGACCAGCGCCGCCGGATAGGAAGACTTGCAGACCCCGAAGGCGGGAAGAATCTGTTCCAACGTCAGTTTCCCGAGTCCTACAATCGCCCATCCGACCTGCTGCTCGCGAGTTGGAACGTTAAGCATGGGCGGACCCGCTTGTCCGGCGGAGCAAGTGGCGGATCTCCGGGCGAGGCTAGAGCTGCCGGGCGGACCAAACTCGATCCGGACGCCGGCGAACTCTCGGCACGACCTTGAGCTGACAGGCGCTCGGCGGTCAATGCCGCGGCCCAGTTAGAACTGCTCCCTGCAAGAACCGCCGTCGATTGAATCCGGACGCTGTTTTGGATGGATTGCTCATTCTTAGCCATCGCTTCCGCGCCCGAGCGGGAGGTAGCTGATTGCCAAATAGGGTGGCCACAGCGGCGCTGTGCGGCACAGAACTGGTTGAAGTCCGTGCGCTACGCGATAGACCACTTTTCTCCTCGAAGCGTCGTCGCGATTCCCAAAGTCAGACGCTTCGGCGCATTTCGCCTCCACGCGTTTTGCGCTTGTCATTTTCGCCGAGGAATACGCTCATCGCAGCAGACAACTGGCTTCATGAGTAATCTCGATCTCGCCGTTCAGTTTTTTCTCCAGCTTGCGGTCATCCTGATCTTTTGCCGCATGGTTGGAGCCGTGGCGGCGCGTTTCGGACAGCCGCAGGTCGTCGCGGAAATGATTGCGGGAGTCATGCTGGGGCCATCCCTGTTCGGCCTGGTTTGGCCGGACGCGCAACAGTGGCTCTTCCCCTGGGACGCCACGCAGAAAACGCGCGACACACAAAGCTACCTCTTCCCTGCCTCGCAGCTCGGCCTCGCCCTCTACATGTTCATTGTCGGCATGGAATTTCGCGTGGACATCGTTCAGCGGCAGCTGAAGAGCTCGGTGGCAGTGTCGATCGCGGGAATGATCACGCCATTCATTCTGGGGGCAGGGCTGGCTTGGATCTTTTTCAACTTCACCGAGCTCTTTCCGGAAAGAACGTCGTTGTTTGAAGCAATGCTCTTTCTGGGAGCTTCCATGTGCATTACCGCCTTTCCGATGCTCGCCCGCATCATTCATTTTAAAAAGCTCACCGGGACGTCGATGGGCACCGTCGCTCTTGGGGCGGGCGCCATTGATGATGCCACGGCATGGTGCCTCCTTGCGATCGTCCTGGCCAGCTTCGACAGCAATTGGAGTCATGCAATCGTGAACATCGGCGGCGGCGTCGCTTACGTCACCTTTGTGCTTCTTGTTTTGCGTCCGGCGCTCGCTCGGTCGAAGCAATGGCTAATCAACGACGGTGCGCTCACGGATGCTGGGTTGGTGCTCGGGTTGGCGCTGATGGCACTCGGTGCCTGGTTCACTGATCTGATCGGATTGCACGCGGTCTTCGGAGCCTTCGTCATGGGCGCGGCCATGCCCCGTGGAATGGTCACGCGTGACCTGATCGGACGCATTCAACCGCTGACTGTCGCGCTCCTCCTGCCACTATTTTTCACCTACTCAGGCCTCAACACGAAGGTTGGTCTGCTCAACACCGGTTTCCTATGGCTAATGTGCGGCGCAGTCCTGCTCGCCGCGGTGCTGGGTAAGGGAGTCGCCTGCTGGCTGGCAGCACGCGCCACCGGTATCTCGAATCGCGAGGCTCTCGGCATTGGGACACTGATGAACGCCCGCGGCTTGATGGAGTTGATCATCATCAACATCGGACTGCAGCGTGGTATCATCTCGGAGGGGCTCTTCGCCACGCTGGTCATTATGGCCGTGATCACCACTCTCATGGCCTCGCCACTTTTCGAGCGACTGGTCGGGACCGGGACTCACCAGCCCATCCCTGAAGCCGATCCGGGCCGTCAGTCCGGGCTCGGCAACGGAGAACCGCGACAGCCATCCTCATCGAGGGAGGCCTCGAGAGTCGGCACTTAAGGGCTTGGCCTTCAAGCCAGCCGAGGTTGATAAGTATCGGCGCGATCGCCGAACCCCTGCATGCTTGGCATCACTCGGGCACCCGCTTAGCTTAGAGGCCGGTATGACGACTCCCTCGTCAGACACGATTGCTCAGCTTCCATCACCCCGGAGCTGGCTGATAGCTTCGATTGCGGGGCTCCTTTGTTTCTTCAGCTCGTTCTGCAGTCACTGCCGAGCGTGATACGGGAAAGGATTGCTTGTGGATTTTCGCTCTCGCACGCCGGGTTTGGCGGGCTCTCCTCCAGCTTCTATTATCCCTATATCTTGCTGCAAATGCCGGCGGGCTTGCTCGTTCTTCGACTTGGAGCGCGCTAACTCCTGTTGGTAGGAATCGTGATTTGTACCGTCTCCTGCTTTCTCACCGCGTTTTCCCGGGGCTCGAAGCGGCCCGCATCCTGATGGGATTCGGCTCGGCGCCAACTTTCGTGCATCCGATACCTATCCCGCAGTTCGAGTCGGCGTCGCCTAGCGAAACGTCCATCCACGTGTTGGGCGTATTATCGCTTCCTGTGGCAGTAGGACCATAGGATCCTGGATCAGAAGTTTTTGAAGTCGACGAGATTGAGCGGGCAAACGCCGCGGTAAGAAGCGCGAGGCGATGCTGACGGTGTATGATCGCGATGACTGGGGCCGAGCGCAGTTCGTGGCAGGATCATCCGCGTCGGCTGGAAGCGCGCGCGACTATGACGCCTACGGTCAAAACCACGGTTATATCAATACGAAAATACGGGCGTTTGTGTGACCTGTGACGCTTACTCTTGTCGGTCGAGCCTTACCTGTATCCCGCTCGCCCAGTGACATTCGGCGCTCGCACGATTGTGAGATGGGATCCCTCGCACTGTCGCGCTCGTAGATCGGGCGCGAAATGTCGCCAGCATATAACGATAGCGTCAAAGCGGCGAGCGAGGCGTCACTGCGCGCAGTAGACGACGCGGCGCGACTCACAGCAACCAGTTGACTCACGATCACGTTCGTCGTGCCTGGCGGAGGCGGATCG
>DATLIT010000343.1:0-5632 GCA_035539295.1 Terrimicrobiaceae bacterium
CTCCTTGGCTGCGGAAATCTCCTCATCAAGTGTCTCGCGGCGCGCAGACCTGCCGACCAGCTCGTTGAGTCTGCGCTTGGCCTGCTCGCCAAAGCTGAGCACGTCCTCGATGGAATTCCCGTACTTGCGCTTGAGAGATTGCATGGTATCGAGACGGCTTTCAATTTCGGGGAGCTCGATGGGGTTCTCCGCAAGAGCAGATGAATAGCTTTGTACCGCGCGTGCGAAGTCGTCCGTGGCGCCGAACGAGGCTTGAAAGGCTCCTTCGATTTCCGTCGCTCCAGGATCAAGGCGGACAAGCTCGCGCACACTTCGGGAAAGGCCCTCGAGTTTGGCGATGAGCGAATCTTCCGAATCAATAGTTTTGGCTGCCAATTCCGTGCAGATCTCTGCGATGCGGCGGGCGCTGGTTCCCACTCTTTGCTTGGCAAGAAGGGTATCTTCCTCGCCGATTTGCAAACTAGCAGCTTCGATCTCCCGGACCTGATGCGTTAGGAGATCAACCTCGCGCAATGTGGTCTGTTCATCGCGAAGAATCGAGTTCTTTTCCTCTGTCAAACGGAGGACGATGCTGCGAGCTTTTGTAAATTCCCCGCTAAGTTTCTCAGTTCCCGCAAACCGGTCGAGCAAGTTGGTCTGATGCTCGCGTGAAAACAAGCTTTGGTGATCATGAGGACCATGCAGATCAATGAGGAAATTTCCCAACGAGCGAAGCAATGCCAGTGTGCAGGGTGACCCGTTGACAAACTGCCTCCCGGGCGCGGTCAGGGAAACAACACGCTTCACGAGCAGCCGACCGTCCTCACAGGGCTCCGCGCCGTGTCTGTCCAGAAGGCTCGAGATCCGCTCATCATCGGCGTTGTCAAAGACCGCCTCCACGCTACAGCTTTCCGCTCCTGTTCGAATCAGTTCCTTGTCCGCTCTCTCACCGAGGACGAGGGTAAGTGCTCCCATCAGGATCGATTTGCCCGCCCCGGTCTCTCCCGTAATGGCAACAAATCCGGGCGCTGTCTCCCAGGTCATTTCTTCGACCAAAGCCAGGTTGCGGATGCGCAGCGAGGTGAGCGTTGCGGACATGATCAGACTATGCCATGAAGGGGACGCAATGCGGGAAGTCGAAATTACGTTTCTTGGCACTGGCACATCGCATGGCGTTCCGGTAATCGGCTGCCAGTGCACTGTATGCTCTTCCATCGATCCGCGTGATAAACGCCTGCGCAGCGCAATTCAGCTGCGAACGCCCGAGATGGTCATCCAGGTCGATACCCCGCCAGACTTTCGTACCCAATGTTTGCGCGAAGCCGTCACCCGCATCGACGCGGTCATCTATACGCATTCGCATACCGACCATATCCTTGGTTTCGATGATTTGCGCCGATTCTGCGAAATGGAAGATAAGGCGATGCCTATCTATGCGACTGAGAGGACGCTGAATGACTTGCGACGCGTCTTTCAATATGCTTTTCAAGCGGAGTGTCGCTTTTTCGGATACATCCGCCCCGAACCCGTCCGTATCGACGGTCCCTTCTGGCTCGGAGAGACGGAAGTAATTCCGTTTGATCTGCCGCACGGGCGCACCACGACGACTGGTTTGCTGTTCCGCCGGGATGGACGAAACGTCTTGGCATATTTTACCGACTGCAAGAAGGTGACCAAGGAGGCTGAAGAAGCTGCGCGCGGTTCTGAGATCCTGGTCCTCGATGCTCTCAGGCATGCCCCTCACATGACGCACATGTCGGTAACTGAGGCGATGGAAACTTCGCGCCGCATAGGGCCCGTTCGCACCTACTTCACCCATATGTGTCACGACTTGGGACATGCCGAGACGGAGCTCCTTCTCCCAGAGAATGTTCGACTTGCCTATGATGGCCTGGTACTTGCGATCTAACGCTCGCTATCTCTCGGTCGCGCTCTTTTTTGTTGAGGCCGAACATTGGCGAGACAAACGGACGTCCATGATTAGCTTCGCTACTTCCGGGATGCAAAGCGAGATCCCTGAGCGAGACTCGCAGCAGTTTGCCTCAGTGACAGCTTTGCGGAGATGACCTCAGTCTCAGAGTTCTCTTACGAGCAGCTGCAGGCGCTCGTGCCAGAATCATACCTCGCTGAGAGCGGTTTGCCTCGTCTTTCAGAATTGGAGATGCAAGCAAGGCTGTTTGCCGGAGAGTTTGGCGTCTGCTGGCGCGGCGAGAATGGCGAGAAAATCGAGGTCGTTCACTTTGGAATTTGGAACCGGGAGCCCGGGCCGGATTTCTGCCGCGGCCTGGTCCTCATCAATGGCGAAAAATTTGCGGGAGATATTGAAGTCGACCAGGACGCTAGGGATTGGGAAAGCCACGGGCATTCTCAGAACCCTGCCTACGAGAACGTTGTCTTGCATCTGTTCTTCCATCGCGGCCAGCGGCGGTTCTTTACGCGGACAGCACAGCACAAGGCCGTGACGCAGGTCTGTCTCCCTTTCAAGGTCGAGTCACAAATCAGCGCGAGCAGGCAGGACGGAGTGCTCGACCACGCACGCGCGATGAAGTTGGTGGAAGCGGCGGCCTCATTCCGCCTTCGCCGCAAATGCGAAGTGTTCCGGCGTGCGGCGCATCTGCGTGGCCATGAGGAAGCGCTTTTTGAAGCGGTTGCTCCCGCCATGGGCTTCAAAAACAATAAGATTCCGTTTTTGCTAGTGGCTCAGCGATCGAGCCTGGCGAAGGCGAGGATGGAAGACGGCGAGGCGCTTCTCTTCGGATTGGCCGGATTTTTGAATGCCGGTCATTTCGATCTGGGCGATCGGGACGCCCGCGGCTATCTGAAACGTCTTTGGGAGCAGTGGTGGGCAGTGCGGGATCGAGAGCGTCGCCTCGTCCTTCCGGAGCGCGCATGGACCTATTCCGCTGTTCGCCCGGCGAATCACCCCCACCGGCGCATGGGCGCGCTCGCAGCCGCCGCACGCTCCTTCGCTGGCATGAAGAGGGCCGTCGAAAAGGGCAAAGGTGACGATTTCGCCGCGGCATTTGTTTCGCTCGAACATCCCTTTTGGGAGAAACATTCGAGCCTCGCCGGAGACCCTCTACCGAAAGTGACCGCGCTTGTTGGCGAGGACAGAGTAGTTGACCTCTCCGTCAATGTTTTCCTGCCGGCGCAGCCTTTTGAAGCTGGCTGGTCACGTCTTTGTTCCACGGCCGGTCCCACGCCAAGTGGGAAGATCCTGCGATCATTGGAATGGCTGACCGGCGACGCTCGGCCAGCGCTTTTTCGATCGGCTATGTGCCAGCAGGGATTGCTGCAGCTCGTCGATGACTTCCCGCATATGAGTGCTCTTGAAGTATGGCAAAGCTTCACTCAGGCTTGGAAGCCGTCCGGGACCCCCTAACTCAGGAGCAAGTTTGGCGATCATGAAGCAGTTTTTTAACTAATGGCCGAGTCTTTTCCAGAGACAATGGAAAGCCTTTGCAAGGCAGCTGAAGCCTACGAGGCTTCCGATCTGCTTCTCCACGAGGGTCGACCGCCGCTGCTGCGAATCTCCGGAGGGCTTACGGCGCTCGAGTCTGCTCCGCTAGATGGCGCGTTCTTTAGTGCCCTTCGCAGAGCCTGCGGCGCCGCCGAAGAGGCTAAGGATCATGATTCGAGCTTTACTTCCGCCGAAGGCATTCGGTTTCGGGTAAACTTGCTTCGACAGCTTGGTCGCCACGCAGCTGTCCTCCGCCGAATTCGCAGCGATATTCCAGATCTGGAAACGCTTGGTCTCCCGGCAGAAGTGCTCCGGGAGTGGATCGCGAGAAAATCCGGACTTGTCCTTATCTGTGGGCCGACCGGTTCCGGCAAGAGCACCACGCTGGCGTCCTGCCTGGAGTGGATGAATCAGGCACTTTGCCGCCACGTTGTCACCATCGAGGATCCAATCGAATACCTTTTCGCAAACAGGCAGTGTCTGTTCACTCAGCGCGAGGTGGGCATCGACACTCCGAGCTTTGCGGAGGGCTTGCGCCGGTCTCTCCGACAAACTCCCGACGTAATTCTCGTGGGTGAGATTCGGGATGCGGAGACTGCCATGACTGCGGCTCAAGCTGCCGAAACAGGCCATCTTGTCCTCTCGACCCTGCATTCCTCCAGCTGCACGGATGCAGTCGAGCGGTTGCAATTCCTTTTCCCGGCCCCGTCGCGCGATGGTGTTCGTCGGACGCTCGCCGGGCAACTGCTCGGGATCCTCTGTCAGCGCCTTTTGCCGGCAATTGGCGGTGGAATGATCGTGGCCGCGGAATACTTTTCTAATGTCGGAGCAATGCGAAAGTATATTGTGGATGGAAGAATGGCAGATCTGGCCGATGGCATCAACCGGTCTTCCGCCGAGACTGCTTGCAGCTTCGTAAGCTCCATTTCTAAGCTTGTCATCGACCAACTCGTCTCAGAGGAGGTGGCCACCGCGGCGGCGGACAATCCGCAGGAACTAAGTCGCGCCCTGCGCGGGATCAGTTCATCGGCCCAGGCTACCCGGCGCTGATTTACCATGAATGAAGTTGATCTGATAGAGTTACTGACGAGTGTTGTCCATCTCGGGGCCTCAGACCTGCACCTCACGGTTGATGCGCCGCCGCTGGTGCGCCTGAACGGCGATCTTACTCCTCTCGGGGAGAGCGCCCTCGGCGTCGATGCCTGCAGGAATAGCGTGCTTGCGGTGTTGACAGAAAACCAGCGCTCGCGACTTGAACATGAATGGGAACTGGATTTTGCCCTGCAAGTGGACGGACTCGGACGATTTCGCGGCAACGCGCATTATTGCCGTGGGGCGTTGGAGGCAACCTTCCGTCATATCCCTCATCACATACCCGAGTTGGCTGAGCTGGGACACGGCCCGGCCATTGAGAGAATTTGCGAACTCCAGCGCGGCTTAGTCCTTGTCACCGGCGTAACCGGGTCCGGCAAGAGCACCACGTTGGCAGCGATGGTCAAACACATCAGTCAACGCCTGGCCGGCGTGATCATTACGATCGAAGATCCGATTGAGTTCGTCTTTGCCAACGCGCGCAGCATCATCAAGCAACGCCAGGTCGGAAGCGACACGCGTTCATTCGCAGAAGCTTTGCGCCACGCTTTGCGCCAGGATCCGGACGTCATCTTGGTGGGAGAGCTGCGCGACACCGAAACTATCAGTGCCACCGTTACTGCGGCGGAGACTGGCCATCTCGTTCTCGGAACACTGCATACTATCGACGCGCCTAAAGCTATCGACCGCCTCGTGGATGCTTTCTCACCAGAGCAACAACCACAGATTATCGCTCAACTAGCGAATGCGTTGGAAGCGATCGTCTCCCAGCGCCTCCTTCCAGGCGAGTCGGGTGGCAGACAGGTCCTGGCGACCGAGATTCTCGCGGCGAATACAGCCGTTCGGGCGACGATCCGTGAACGCCGCTGGGAGCAGATCGTCGGTCTAATCGAGATCGGCGCCAAGGATGGAATGCGCACCTTCGACGAGTCCCTTGCGGAGCTCTACCTCACCCGGCAAATCAGCAAAGAGCAAGCCATCGCCAATGCGCGAGACAAGACACGCTTCGAAAATATGTTGCGAATGCAAACCGAAAGAAAGCGCGGCGTGCTCTGGTGAGTCGTTCCCTTGGCATTCTCCTATTCTTCGCCATTTGTGGAA
>DATLIT010000344.1:0-6571 GCA_035539295.1 Terrimicrobiaceae bacterium
CAGGTCTTCCAGAGAAGACACTGGAAAAGCTGAAGCCGCATCGCTGGGACCGCAACTTTTACCAGTAGATCCGGCCCAAAAGCAGGCACGTCACAGCACTATAGTAAATCGCCAAGCGGCGATCGTCGCCAAACGCCTCGAGTTTATCCTAGCGCGCCCGATTACCTCGCGCACAAGTAAACTCAGGTCTGTCTACCGCCGCGCGAGTTTGTTTTGATCGTCGAAGAAGCTCATCGCAGATGCCTCCGGCAAATATTACTTGCATTACGCAAGTGAAATGTTAGGCTGGGAGATATGGAGGAGGCAATCGGCGACCAGGCGCTGACGGTGAATCTCGTCTTTGGGACGCTGGTCTTTGCGGCAGCGGCCAGGGTCTATGTGCTTCCAAAACTTAGCGGGTGGCGACCTGAGACCGTTCTGGTCCCGATCTTGCTACTTCATTCGCAGCGCCATCTCGGCCTGATGTTCTTGGCCGGCGGCGCGGTTCATCCGGGAATGCCTGCGCAATTTGCCTGGCCGGCAGCGATCGGCGATTTCATCACCGCTCTTCTGGCGTTGGTGGCGGTTCCGCTTACCCTTCGTGACTTCCAATCGGCGAAAATCGCCCTCTGGGTCTTCAATATCTTCGGTGCCTTGGACTTGGTGATCGCAATCGTGCTCGCAAACGTTTTCCGTGCGCCTCCGTTCATGGGCGCCGCCTATTGGATCCCGTCCTTTTGGGTCCCTGCCTTGCTCGTGACTCACTATATCGCTTTTCGAATTCTCACCGGACAGCACGCGCGAGAAGAAGCGGCGCCGAAACGCCCGCCGCAGCCGGCAGCAAGAGGCTGAGCGAAGAAGTGTCATCCATCCCATGATCCGGACCGCTTGCCGGATCGTGCTTCCGGTAAAAAGTGTAAACTGCGCCGGCGCCTCGGCGCGGACTAAAGTCGGATGGCTCTCGTACCTGGGTTTTTCAGCTGCTTACGCGGGGTCGCGAAAGTGTTAAAGAGAACCGACGTTGAATGCTTCGGGAGGCGGCTGCTTGATGGGTCCAGGTTACAGATTTACGCCGATTGGTCTCGGCGCGGTGAAGGATGGGCAACTTGCAGACTTAGGCAATGTCCCTCGAGTGCAGATAAATCGCAGCAACGCTACGAAGAGCGCTTTCAGGTGCCGGTTCTAAGTCGCACTCGCGAGTTTGACAAATCATCTGTGTGAATCTGCGAAATCTGTGGATTTCTCTTCACTCTCACCTCTCAACCGTTGACCATCAACGAACCAATCGATGCATCGCTTTTATCTTCCGTCCAAGGCGTGGAATGCCCATTCGCCCGTTCTTGAGGAGGACGAGTCGCATCACGTTCTTAACGTGCTTCGTTTTGGGGTGGGGGACCATATCACCGTGTTTGATGGCGACGGCAGCGAGGCTCGCGGAGATATCGTGGCTGTCGAGGCAGGGAAGGTGACCTTGCGCATCGGTCCGAAGCTGGAATCGCAACCACTCGGCTGTGCGCTCACGCTCGCGCAGGCGATCCCAAAAGGAAAGCAGATGGACTTTATCGTCCAGAAAGCGACCGAGCTTGGGGCGGCACGAATCGCGCCGCTATTTTCGGCTCGCACGATCGTGCAGCTCGACGTGAAGGATGCCGAGAAGAAGCGCGACAAGTGGCGGGAGATCGCCATCGAGGCGTGCAAGCAGTGCGGACAAAACAGGCTCCCGGAGATCGCGGTGCCGCTAAGTCCAAAGACATTCTTCGAAAAACAAGAGCCTTCCGAGTTGATGTTGATTGCCTCGTTGCAGCCGGATGCGCGCCGGATCAAGAACGTGCTGGCGGATCACCCGAACCCGCGCAGCGTTTGCGTCTTCGTCGGACCGGAGGGGGACTTCACGCCGGCGGAGCTCGCCCTCGCCAAGAGCATGGGATGCCGCCCGATTACCCTCGGACCAATCATTCTGCGCGCGGAGACGGCCGCGCTCTACTGTCTCAGCGTGCTTGCGCACGAGTTGTTCTAGATGCGCCGGTCCAGACTGGCAGCGAACGTCACACGGCGATGGGTGGGATTGCGGCGTTTGAGGCGCGCTTAATCATCGAAGCTGCGCCGCTGGTGCGATTCAGTTGTAGCGGGCCGCCCAGGCGCCTCCCCGCCGCCGGGGAACAACCCTCGACGATGGGGAGATCGCTACGGAGCCACATACCCGTCTCGTCCCACGGCCGCCGGCTGAGATGGTGTCGCGCGAGCAATCGCGACTTGGAGTGGCGTTACGGGCTAATTCCTCGCGCTAAAGCTGAGCTTCGATCGCCGCCTTATCGATAACGGACCATACTTGCCAAATCTTGTCTCTCCGAAATTCGTAGAAGACATTCTCGGTAAAGAAAACTCTCTTCCCATTTACAAGGAGCCCAAGGAACGTCCCCTTTGGCTTACAGTCGAAGCCTAGCCGGCTCGCTACGTAAGGCGGATCGGAAATGAGCAACTGAATGTCAAAGTAAAGGTCGGGAATCTCAGAGAAGTCTCTCTCCAGCATCTCGCGATAACCGGCTATTCCGATCTGCCGACCGTTGTAGGACACTTCGTCATGAACAAACCGTTCCAGCTTCGGCCAGTCCTGCTTATTCAGGCAGGCGATGTAGTCGCGGTAGACATCGGAGAGATTGGTCTTAGTCATGACAATTGCTCCTGTGCCTCGACAGTGAAGCAGGACGAGGTGAAGCGCTGCACCGTGGCGCATGAAGCTGCGCCGTTAACCCCAGATTCCATTACGCTGAGGCTCGAAAATCTCGCACCGAAAATCGCTCGGACGCCTTTCGATAGGCTGCCGACACTTCCGCGAGCACTTCGGGAACGCCAATCGTCTGCATGCAAAGATTATTGCGGCAGGCAGACTGCCGATTGTTGAGCGCGTTGATGCATGGACTGCAGGCGATGCCCGCATAGACAACACGCGTCCGCGGAGAACGTGCGGCGAAAAGCTTGGGAGTTTCCGGACCAAAAAGGCTCACCACCTGGATCGGCGTGAGAGTCGCAAAGTGCGCCGGGCCGCTGTCGTTGGTCACGAGAACGCGGGCGAGGGTATAAAGCACGAGGAGTTGGCGCAGCGTGGTCCTGCCTGCCATGGAAAAGCAGCGCGCGCTGTCAAGCTGTTTGACGAGCTCGCCGCTGGGGCCGGCCTCCGACGCCAAGCCAGTGAACGCGATGTAAGCTTCCGGGAACCGCGCCAACAGGCCCTTGGCCAGCTCGTAGTAGGATGCCAGCGACCAGCGTCGCAGAGGAAGGAAATCGCTCGCGTTTGGATTCAAGAGAATGAGCGGGGGAATTTGCGAGTTGCCCGTGAGCGTAAGGATGATCTGCTCCACTTCCTTGACTTCTTCGAGCCGCGGACTGAAAACGGGTTCCTCTGCAGTCCCGATTTTGAGCTTCAGATTGAAAGCGGGAAAGTCCTTCGGAGCAAACCCGAGCGCTTCGACCATTACCTGGAACATTTCACTGGTGTGGAGCTGCGGATTGAAAAGCACGCGGTGGGTCATGAGATCGCCGCGATAGGGACCTTCCTCAAAATAGCAATGCATCCCCACGCGGATGCGGGCTCCGCTCAGGTAGGTGATGGCCGCAGAAAAACGAGCGAGGAATTCCAGATCAACGGCGGCATCGATGCGAAGCCGACGCATGCGCAGCAGCATCCGCATTGTTCCGAAAAACATCGCCGCCACCGAGGTTGTCGGGACGGTCAGCACATTGCCTCTCGGAATCAGATCAAGGACATCGACAATGAAACGATTTTCCTCGAAGGCCGCGAAGTAGACGTTGTCGCGTCCGACCATTTCCACGGCGCGCCGGATGGCATTGTTGGCCAGCACGGTTGAGCCCTGCTCCGCCAGCTTGACTATTACTATTCGCCTGGGCTTCGGCGGTTGCTCGGGGGGAAGCTCGGGTCGCAATTTGCGGAGCCGCGTGAGCAGAAAGCAGACCGGGACGAAGACGACGCGATCGGCCTTTTGAAGAACTGAAACACGCAGAGGAAGACCCATTTGGAGAGCTGCTTGATGTTTGGGGGGATTGTTGAATAGTGAAAGCTATTTTTCCCGTCCAACCCCACACCGCCCGAGAGACGATCGCAAACCTCCGTATGCCACGCTACTGTCAATCTCGCGCCACTCGCACGCAGCCCATAGGCGCTCCACTTCGCTTGCGCATCGGGCTCGGACATCGTTGAGGTAAACAGCACCTTAGTCGATGAGTAGTCTCCGCGCGCCTTTCACCTCGAAGGATGCCGCGACGATTGCACAGCCGAGTCTCATTCGATGGCTGGATCGATTTTGGAATCCGGTCGCGATCCTTGCGTGGACGGTCGCCTTGTCGGCGATCGTTGGGAAGATTGTTGCCTCGCCGGAGCGAGTGACGAACGTCAACCGTTACCTGAAAGCGGGCCGCGCGTGGATCGAGGGATCACCGCTCTACATTTACACGCCGAACAAAGGGTTCGTTTACGGGCCATTTTCGGCGGTTTGTTACGCGCTCGCCTCCTATCTGCCGGATGTCTGGACGCGCATACTCTGGTGCCTTCTTTCTGCCGCGCTCCTGCTCGGAGGAATGTGGGCGATGATGACCTCGGGTCCGTTCTCGCAACTGCCGGCACGACGGCGTGGGCTGGCTTTTCTCCTGGTTTTGCCGCTCGCCCTTGGCAATTTCGACAGTGCCCAGGCGAATGCCTTTCTCGTCGGACTGATCATGATTGCCTTTGCCGCGGCGTCTGCCGAACGGTGGACGATCGCAGCCATTGCGCTTGCGGTGGCGGTTCATTGGAAAGTTTACCCGGTGGTCGCAGGCCTGCTGCTCATTCTTCTTTTTCCCCGTGGTTTCTCCTGGCGCTTTGTTCTGGCGGTGGTCATCACCGGATTGATCCCGTTTCTCTTCCAAAATGCCTCGTACGTGATCGACCAATACCGGCTCTGGTATGACACGCGCACGGCAGACAATAGGCTCGATTACTCGCTTACCATCGCCCCGAGGGATCTCTGGTTCATCCTTGTGCAGGCGGCAGGCTTGCCCATCAGCCAGACCGTCTATCGGCTCATTCAAGCTGTCGTGGGTCTCGCCATCGCGACGTATTGTCTCTGGGGAAGAGTCAACGATTTGCCGAAAGAGCAACTCCTCGCGGGCACCTTTTCCCTGGTCTGCGCCTGGATGACGTTGCTGGGGCCCGCCAGCGAATTGTATACATACCTTCTGGTTGCTCCGGCAGTCGCCTTTGAGATGGTGGCAGCTTTCTCGAAGCGTGGAGACGCGGTTTCGCGTTCATTGGTCCTTGCGGCATTTCTGTTTCTGCTCGCAGCGATTCTTCGCGTCGGTTTTTTTCCGCGCTACGAGAACGCTTATGCGCTCTCTCTCCAGCCTCTCGGCGCGCTTTTCTTCCTTGTTTACGCCTGCAGAAAACATTTTGGCGAGGTCTTCAATCGCCCTCGGAACACCGGGGATTCAGCTCTCAGCAGCACCTGAGAGGCAGGGCGCCTCTGCCCGCTACGCTGGGAGACGAATATCCTGCGGCGGACACGACCGCTTTGTCACGATCCGACAGCAACCCACGTGGTTGCGTCGTTCCTCCTCCTGCTCGTCCTTGAACCGATGGATGAGAACGGGGAGAAGATGTCTTCACATCCGCTTTGTGTTGCCTAAGCGTTCTAATTCAGGAATTCTCTCGAACGCTTAGCTCTCACCCTCAACTCTCAGCTTACCACATGCTCTACTACGCCATTGTCTTCCTGGTTATCGCATTGATTGCTGCCATCCTCGGTTTCGGTGGAATCGCCGGGACCGCCGCCTGGATCGCGAAAGTCCTTTTTGTGGTCTTTTTGATTTTGGCGATCATCTCCTTCTTCCGAAGGGCGGGATAGATCCCCATCAAGTATCCGCGACAACACCCTCGGCCGTGGGGACACGGCCGCTACAGCACCCTGAGCCGCGGCGACGAGCCCGCTGCAGCTCGCGCGCGGAATTTTTGAACGGTGAGTGCTCAAAAGTCAGCTTGTAAGGACCAGTTTGTCTTAATAAGCCATTTGTTGTCATGAATGACGGCCAACTTACCCTCCTTGCGCCGGTCTCCGGCGTAATTTATCCCCTTGAACGCGTGCCCGACCCGGTCTTCTCGCAAAAGCTTGCTGGTGACGGCATTTCAATTGATCCGACAGACAACGTTTTACGCGCACCCTGCCCCGGCGAGATCGTGCAACAACACGCTGCCGGCCACGCGGTCACCCTGAAGACAGCGGGCGATATCGAGGTGCTCATGCATATTGGGATCGACACGGTAGCCTTGAAGGGGAAGGGATTTACGCCGCGGGTAAAGATCGGCGACAAGGTAGATACGGGCGCGGCGCTGATCGAATTCGACCTCGACTATGTCGCGACCAACGCCAAGAGCCTGCTGACGGAAGTGATCATCTCGAACGGCGAGCGGGTTTCGAAGACGGTCTACGGGTCCGGCACGGCGACGGTTGGCAAGACTCCCGTGCTGACCCTGACATTGAATGGCGCCGGGGCTGCGGCCGCGGCGGAAGTGGGGCCGACGGTGACTTCCGAGGCGATCATTCTT
>DATLIT010000345.1:0-2714 GCA_035539295.1 Terrimicrobiaceae bacterium
GAAATAAAATCCTCCACGTTTCCGGCTCGGTCGAGAAGTTCTAGGCTCCGGCTCCACAATGTGACGGCTTTCGACTTATCAGTGCGGGCGGACGACTTGTCGATAATGCGAACGGGAATCTGATAACGGACCAGCTCCGCAGCCATGGTCAGACCCACCGGGCCAGCTCCTACGATCAACACAGGGATTCTTGATTTTACATTCATGAAATTTCGAGAGACTTTTCTTTCCTTTTTATCAGCTTGGCCCTCTCGCGGACCCACTCGCCAAAGGGCCGAGAGCTTGCATGTTGGCGAGCTCCTCCCGACGATTCTGTAGGTCCACAGATTAACACAGATGGAGTTCTGTGAATCCGTCAAAAAATCTGCGCAATCGGTGGACGTAGCTGTCAGATTTGCGCGGTTCCACCATCGACGAAAAGCTCAACGCCATTGACGTAGCTGCCTTCATCCGAGGCGAGGAAAAGCACTGCAGCAGCCACTTCTTCCGGAGTGCCGGTGCGCCCGAGCGGTGCGGCGGCAGCGGCCTGTGCCTTAAAGCCTTCGATCTGCTCGTCGCTCAATCCAAGTTCGCTCTTGTATCCCGGCGTAACGATGGTGCCGGGAGCGACGACGTTGACGCGGATGTTGCGCCCTTTCAAATCCACCGCCCACGTTCTTGCGAATGAACGCAGTGCCGCTTTAGTCGCGGCATACACGCCGAACGCGGGAATGCCCTTGATCGACACCATCGATCCGTTGATCACGATAGAGGCGCCTGCTGGCATGAGCGGCAATGCTTTTTGGACGGTAAAGAGCGTTCCCTTAACGTTGATGCCAAAATATTTGTCGAAGTGTTCCTCAGTGACTTCCTGAAGAGGGAAGAAGGCACCGCCTCCCGCATTGGCAAAGAGGATGTCGAGGCGACCTTTTTTCTCTTTGATGACTGAGAAAAGATCATCGAGATCCGACAATTTCGAAATATCGCCCCGAATTCCGATGGTATTTTCGCCAATTTCTTCGACGGCCGAGTCGAGCTCGACCTGACGGCGGCCGGTAATGAAGACGAATGCGCCTTCAGCGACAAAACGCTTGGCAGTAGCTAGACCCAACCCACTGGTTCCTCCGGTGATGAGTGCAATCTTATTAGTTAGTTTCATCAGATCGGATTGTTGATTTGAAACCAGGAGGCCTGTCAACCTGGCGTCGGTCAAATTGTTGGCTCGATTGCGCGGCACCGAGGCAAAGGACAGCGATGCTGCATCTCGGTGGTTCTATAAGTCCACAGATTCCTTCAGCTGGATTTCAGTGAATCGGTGAAAATCTGCGACGGTATGAAGTCATGCAGCAACCGGCGCTGGGCAAAGCGAGAGAATTTGGTCAACGTCCCTTGCGGAACCGGTGAGTGCTTGCAAGGCGCGCGGGTGGCCGAAGGTCCAGAGGTTCGATGATTACGCTGAGCTAACTGCTCCAATCTGTGATTGAAGCTTGGCGGAAAGCAGCATCGTGGGGCGCAAGAGCCCGAATGCCTGAGTGCAACCTTCCGTCGGTGGACCAATCCCAATCGGCTGCCTTTAACGTTAAGCGGGCCACCGGAGAAAAACCATGACAAAAATCTACCAACTCGGGACAGTTCCCAAGCAAGCCCTTGGAGTCGAGACCTACTTGGCCCCGCTGCCGCCTTTGCAAGGAAAAATCATTGGTCTGGACTGCCACCCGGACCCATTCACCGTAGCGGTCTTCGTGGGCCAGACCCCGCAGGACGCCCGCAAAGTTGGCAGCCGCGAAAACCTCGGCCTCCAAGCCTTGCTCGGATGGGCGGCAAGGAGTTCGGGGCGCAGGATCTCTTCGTGCTGGAAGCCGGTTCCAACAGTTTCGAGCTCTGCACGCGGCTGCACGTCCTGGGCCTGCGCGCGGTGGTTCTGGAGAGCTGCCACGTCGGCAAGCACGCCAAGACCTACGCCGACAACGACAAAATGGCTGCCGCGCGTATCGCGCTGGTCTATCTGGCGGGCAACGCTCCTTGTGTGTGGGTACCTGACGAGCAGAGTCGCCAACGGCGTGAACTCCTGCATCTCCACGGCAAAGCGGTCGCCGACCACACGGCAGCCAGCAACTCGCTGAGGGCCTATCTCAACGGCAATGCCGTCCGCGCCGCCAGGCGCAACCTTGAGTTGGAGAGTACTCGTCAATGGATCCTCAAACAACGGGACTGGTCGCCCTGCAAAGCGAGATCCTTGCCGAGCACTTCGGCGATCTGGATGCCTGCAAAGAACGCCGCAAGCGCCTCTACCGGCTCATCGCTGCCGAGATGAGCGTGGAACCCATGATGCTGCGCTCCATGAAGGCGCTAGGCGTGGGCAAAAAAGGCCGTGGGGACAATCCCACCATCTCCTCATCCAAGGCGCTCAGGCCGTTTAGCGCAATTGCCGCGCCACGGCCCGGGGCAAATGGGGCTGGAAACTCTTCGCCCGAAAAGGCAACCGCAATGTCGCCGTCGCCGCCGTGGCTCGCAATCTCCTGGTCCAGGTCTGGCACATGCTCTCGGGCAACCCCCCGAAGTTGCGCCCGAGAACAAGGGGATGACTACGGCAAAGAAAGTGAAACCAAGTACCGTCGGCACAGCAACGGAAACGCTGCTCCCCGCTCGATTTGTCATAGCCGTGTCGCGCACAGCGCATATTGTGCGTCCAAAGGGATTTTCCGAAACATTGCCGCTTCCCAGCGTCGTATGAT
>DATLIT010000346.1:0-4524 GCA_035539295.1 Terrimicrobiaceae bacterium
GAGATGCTAGGGCGCCAATGGCCCGCGGTAAATCGAAAAGAGAGCGGCGGTGTGCCTGAAAGAGATGGGCTTCTACTTGGAAAAGGAGTCAACAACCTCTTCGTAGAAGGAGAAGATACGCTCGAAGACGCCCTTCCACGAATAGTGTTCCCGCGCGGCAATGCTCGCGCGCAGCCCGGTCTCATGCAGGTCTTCGCTGAATTTGGCCTCGATCGCGTCCGCGAGAGAGTAGGGTGTGTTTTCGGCTGCCCAATGGCGTTGATTTGAAAAGATGATACGGTCCATGTAGCTGCCGCGGATGCCGACTACGGGCGTCCCGCATGCCTGACTTTCGAGGGTGACCAGTCCAAAGGTCTCCTGAATGCCAGGATGAACGAAGAGGTCTGATGTGCGGTAGAGCGAAGCCAACTCGGCCGGTTCCTTGCAGTATTGCAGCCAGGTCACAGACTTGGTTTCCCGGCGCAGTCGCACCAAAGCGGGTCTGAGCGCGCCATCCCCGACGGCGAGCAGATGGTACTTGTAAGGCATCTTGCGGTGGAGAATTTCAAAAGCTCCTAAAAGGGTACGGACGTTTTTTTCCGAGGCCAGGCGCCCCACGTAGAGTAGGAGCCGACGATCGTCTGGAATCCGCAGTTCCCGTCGCAACACTCTGCAAGGACCGCCATTTGGACAAAACACTTCGGCATCCACGCCCAAGTCAATGCTGACGACGCGCTCGACTCCCCACTCCCGCAAGAGCGAGGCAAGAACCGGGCTCGGCACAAAGGTGCGCTCCAAGCTGTTGTAGAGAGTTCTTACATACCGACGGCTGGCGTCTTCGGCGATGGCAATAGCGATCGATCCAAAGTACTTGGCGACCGAGCGGATGTAAGCTTCGGGAAAGTGAGAATGGTAGAAGCCCACGACGGGGATATCCAGGCCGCGCCCAGAGGCAATGGCTTTCCAAGCGAGTTGGTAAGGATCGCCCGATTCGATGATATCCGGCTTTTCCCGTTCCAGGACCTCTTCCACGAGGTGAAGCTTCAAAAGGGCTCGGTAGCGTGACGTCCTCGAAATCAGCGGTGACGCGATCGTGTAGACGCGGGAAATGTCGTCACCGGTGCAGGTGGTGGCTTCACCCGGGACTACCAGGATATGCCGGCAGTCGGGGCGTGCCTTGCGCACGAAAGCCACCTTCTGCTCTACGTAGCGCCGCACGCCTCCGCTGACCGGCGAGTAGAACTGCGTGAGGTCGCAAATTTTCACGACAACCGCTTGGGTATTCGCCCGTCGGCAAGGTCGCTATCATTCGCCGTCGGTACCTCTTTCACGGGCTTGGAACTAGCGCACTGGGGGGTCAAAAAGACAGGCTGTTACTCTTGCTCTGAAAGCCAGCGTTCAGCATCCATGGCGGCGGCACACCCTTCGCCTGCCGCCGTGACAGCTTGGCGATAGATGTGGTCCGCGACATCACCGGCGGCAAAAACACCTGCGAGATTCGTGTGCGTGCCGTTTCGCTGTATGAGGTAGCCACTTTCGTCCATATCGAGCTTGTCCTGAAATGGAGCAGTGTTTGGCACATGGCCGATTGCAATGAAAACACATTTGACTTCGAGTTCGCTAGACGCGTCGGTCTTGACGTTCTTAAGCCGGACTGCCCTCATCTCCCCGGTGTCGTCGGTCAAATACTCCGTGACCACGGTATCCCAGATCGGCTCGATTTTAGGGTAAGCGAGCGTCCGATCGGCCATGATCTTGGAGGCGCGCAATTCTTTGCGCCGGTGGATCATATAGACCCGTGAGGCGAACCGGGTCAGGAAGATTGCCTCTTCGCAAGCAGAATCTCCGCCGCCCACGACGCACACAGGCACGTTGCGGTAGAAGGCGCCATCGCACGTCGCACAGGAGGTGAGTCCATGCCCGATCATTTCCCTTTCGCGATCCAGGCCGAGGTAACGCGGTGAAGCGCCGCTTGCGACGATCAACGCCTTGGTCTCGCGCCAGTTGCCATCCACTTTTATCCTGCTGTGTGTGCCGACGTGTTCGAAATCTTCGACCGTCCCATATTCGAAGCGAGCTCCAAACTTCTCGGCCTGTTGATGCATCCGCATAATGAGATCAGGTCCGTCGACGCCGTCCGGAAAGCCGGGATAATTTTCCACGGCCGTGGTGGTTGTCAGCTGGCCTCCAGGTTGTCGGCCTTCAAGGACCAGAGGTGAAAGGTTGGCGCGGGCGGCATAAATCGCGCCGGTCAGTCCGGCGCATCCCGTCCCAACGATGATCACATTTTCCATATGGCGAGGGAATAAACATGATTCAGAACGGTCTGCAAAACCAAGATTCTTACGGTACTTTCTTGACGAGAATCTGCGTTCCACTCTGTGCCACGGGATCCAGTGCCACCCCGAGGCGTTCTCGCCACGCCGCCAGCTTTCTCTCTTCCGTGATGAATACGGATCGATTGGCAGATTTCCAGAAGGTCACAAATTCCGAGCTGGTCAGATATCGGTCGCGGCCAATTCCAAATTTTCGCACGATGAAATCATCGTTGGGATCCTGATCAAGGAGGATGACCGGCGAATCGCTGTAAAATAACAAGCTGCTGCCTGTATCGATTCCACCGTCGTAAACAATCGGTGTCCGCTCGGAAATATCTGCCGCTACCTTCGCGAGGGAAAAGTAGGGCGAAACGAGTGCGGTCCCACTGACCGCCCCCAAATCCAGACAGACCGCAGACGCGACGATCGCTGCCAGCTTGACGGTGGGCCGCCAACGGAAGAGCCCGAAAAGGACGCAAAGCAAGGCTCCGCCGAGAGATAGCCGGGCGGTTGTCTGGAGCGCAGCCCAAATCGTGCGGTCGAAACTGGCGAGCGTTGTCCAGGCGGTGGCTCTCTCAACCAGGCCGACGGCAGCAGAGTCCGGAGCGATGATTGGCATCAGATTTGCCGCCGCCAAAGTGATGGCAAAGACGACGGCGCAAACTGCGATCAAGAGTTGAAGACGTAAGCGTTCCAGAAGCCACGCCACCGTCAGCGCACCTGCCGGCCACATGGCCATCGCATAGTAATCTTGCCTCTGTCCGGCCAGTAAGACCGAGCCGAGGATTACGGCGAGCCAAGCCAAGACGACGAGACTTGGAAAGCTCGTCGTCATCGGCTGGCGCAGCAGCATGGACCGGATGACGACCGGCAGGGCGGCAAGTATTACCAGCGACCAAGGAAACAACCACGCCAGCTGCAGCAGGAGAAATTGTAGTGGCGGAACGTTTGTATACTGCGTGGCGGGCGTACTCGCCCCAATTACATGACCAAGCTGCTCCGCGACGAGAAGGTTTTGGAGGTAGCCAGGAAAGCGAAATTCCACGTAGATGTACCAGGGAAGATTTATCAGCAGGAAGAGGAGAGCGCCCTTCCATGAGACTAATGCCCGGAGGTTAATCCCGCTCTCCCTGCTGCACAGGGCGGCAACTCCCAGAATCGCGAGAGGATAGAGCAGGCCGTGCCATCCTTTGGTGAAGCTCGCCAGCGAGGCAAAGAGCCAAAAGCTAAGGAACCACGCGCTGCGCCGCGCCACATTATTAGCTCCGCGCAGCGCACAGTAGAGTGCCGCAGCGATCAAAGCCGAGAACATCGGCTCCGGCATGACGATACGCCCGAGGGTGAATGTGCCCAGGGAGGTGAGCAGAATGATGCCGGCGAGGAAACCACGAGAGATGCCGCCCATCTCCCGTCCGATTAAAAAGGTGACCACCACCCACGCGACCACCGCCAACGCGTTCGGCAAGCGAGCGGCGAATTCGTTGACCCCGAAAAGCTTCATCGAACCGGCAAGCGCCCAATAGAGGAGAGGCGGCTTGGCCAGGCGCGGGATGCCGTCATTTTCCGGAATCAACCATGACCCGTTTCGCACCATTACCTTGGCAGCGCCTCCGTATTGGCCGTCGGTCTCGTTGTAAAGACTACCCCAGCCCGCCGTTCCGACAGTCAGCCCGGCGGCCAATATTATTAACAGAGCCAGTTGCCAGACCCCTCGGCTGTTCACGACGCCAGCGAGAATGTGTTCGGAAAACCTGCTGGCAGGCGAACGGGTCGACCTCGCGGCATCTGAATAAGTGCCAGAGCTTGACGGCATGTGACCAGAATCTGCTCGTCTTCGCGACGGTTGATCTCAAAATTTACCCAAAAGCGAGCGCCGGAGCATTCTGCGATACTGCCGTTGATCCTCAGGACATCTCCGAGCAGAGCAGCCTTCTTATAATCAATTTCCGTGCGCACAACCACCGGGTGAATGCCGGTGCGGGCAATTTCCTTGAAGCTCATGCCCAGTTTCAAAGCAAGCAATGTTCGGGCGATCTCGATGAATCGCAGGTAGGCGATATTATTTACGACACCCGCAGCATCGGTGTCGAAATACATGACCTGGACTTCAGTGGAAATCGTGAGGCGATCAGAGCTCTCCATTCACGGCATGATGGGCGGCGGCGTCTCCGTCTCAAGTCGAATCATCGCACTTCGGAAGAGACGGCTGAGACCTCCTCTCTCAGTT
>DATLIT010000347.1:0-2445 GCA_035539295.1 Terrimicrobiaceae bacterium
GACCGCTTCGGCACCGCCCGAAAAAAGTTGGATGCGGCTCAGCGGCGGTGGCAACAGGGAAGCTAACAAACGCAAAAACTTCATGCGCACCTCAGTCGCGAAGCTTCCGAAGGTCAGCTCCGCAAGCTGCTTCTTCAGCGCTTCAATGTAGTGTGGATGGCAATGGCCAATGCTGCCGACGCCAATTCCTGACACAAAGTCGATATACTGCTTACCATCTTCGTCGCTAACGATCTCGTTGCGTCCGCGCGCCATGGCAATGCCCGCGTAAAGCGCGATCCCTTGGAAGCCGGGAGAAATGTATTTTTGCTCTTCGGCAAAGATCCTTGCCGCTCTCGAGGTGTCGCCCGCCTGACGTGTCGAATGAACATCGCGTGCCCCAAACTCCTTCTTCTTCATTTGGGTCTTACGCCACTGGATGGGAAATTTTCGCGAGGATGTGACGGGCGATTGCCGCAGAAGCTTCGCTCCGAAACAGGGCAAAGCTCGGCCAGGCGTTGATGTCGATCAGATATACTGAACCGTCGGAAGCAACCACGGCGTCTCCTCCGAAAATCTCGAGTCCGAGCGCCTTGGCTGCAGAGAAGAAAGTATCCTTCAACTCAGTTTCGGAAAAGAAATGGCCGTTCAACTTCTGGTCTTTGTGATAGAACCATTTGAACCACTCTTCGCCAGATTCACCGATCCCGTAGAGCTTGACCAAATCCCCCTCGATGTGCTCCTGCCAGACCGACCTCGTCACCCCCCGTGATCGAAGGCCGAGGATCAGCGCCCAAGCCTCTTCGGTGGATCGGGCCATCGACACATCTCCTTCTTGAGTGTTATGAACGTCGCCGCGCTTAATCCAAAGCAATTGCGAGTTTGCGATTTCGAAGTACGCTCGCAAACGACGTTCCAGATTCGGAGAACGGGTCGCTATAAGCTGGCTTCTTGGGAACCGCACGCCCGCGGAAGACAAGAGCGGGATCATGCGATAGCGGTAGGTATTCCGAATCGCGGCAACAGAATTGACCAGCGTGGCGCCCTCTCGTTCCCAGACGCTTAAGGGCTTCAGCATTCGCTCCTGTTCGCACATGACAAACGCCGTCTCCGGCTGGGATCGGTTCCACCACCGAGGCGCAATTCGCTCCGGATTGACTAGTTCAACCTCGACCCCGTCAGCCGCAAGGGCCTCTCCGGTTAACCGCAGAATCTCAGAATCATCGAAGACGCGATCAGGTGAGTGAAGGGTCTCTCTAAAAATTCCTAGCAGTGGACGCGCTCTCAAACAGCACCTCTTATCTGCGATAGGAAACGTTCGGCAAGCTTAATGTCTTCAACCGTATCCACATCAATGACGTCGCCGAGGGGCACCCCTCGAAAGGGAAATCCCTCCCGCAGCAGTTGTCCAAGAAAGGCGCGCAGCGACGAAATCCCCTCCTCCCACTCTCTCTCGAAAATGGCATCTGTAACTCCATAAATACCGGCGGTCGCAAATTTTCCATAGGGGACGCCGAGGTTCACGATCTTGAGACTTTCCGGCTGCGTGGCGACCCAAAGCGGCTTTTCGTCGTGGACGAATGAAGTGATCGCCAGCAGGACTTCACGCTCCGAGGCGGCCGTAGAAGCAGACATCGTCCGCCAGTCCTCCGGCGCACAGATCGAATCCACGGTGCAAATCAAGTGCCGGCCGGGACCGAGTGCGCGCCCAATTCGCCAGAAGCTCTCAAAAGAGGAGCGTGTCGTTTTCACAAGGATCCTCAACTCGAGCGACGGAAAATGGGCGCGCACCCAATCAGCGCACTCCTGTTGCGTTTCATTGAAGATGATCGCCACACGTTCGATTCCGATCTCGAGGAACTGTCGAAGCGTATGCCCGATCAAGGGAGTGCCGGCGATGGGAATCAGCGGCTTACTGAGTGTGAGGCCATCCATTTTCAGCCGGCGGCCCTCACCCGCCGCAATGATGCCCGCGGAGGCTATCATGGCAGAATCTCACGAAGCGCCAGCAACGATCGAATTACCTGATCGTCTTCGCAGCATGCCTGTCGCTCGGGATGCAGCGTATTCAACCAGATGTGCGGCATCGCCAGTGCTTTGGCAGGCGCCATGTCCCGCACCGGGTTGTCACCCACGTGGACAACCTGCTCGGGCAGACAACCGAGCTTCTCGACGGCCGCCTGAAAGATTGTCGGCTGCGGCTTCGACAAACCGACACGTGCTGAGTCCATGACCGTGCCGAAAAATTTCCGGTAGCCTATCTCCTCACAAAGGAATTCAAGGTTGCCGTAGAAATTGGAAACGATTCCCAAGCGATAACGGGTGGAAAGTTCTTCGAGCAGCGACCTGTTTCGCTCAAGGCAACGCAGGGAGTCCGCATGGAAGCGCTCGGCTATACGCCGCGCCAAACGGTCATCCTGTCGACCACCCGAACGGAGGACGCGGCTTACCTGTTCCAGGAGCGTT
>DATLIT010000348.1:0-6590 GCA_035539295.1 Terrimicrobiaceae bacterium
GCTCTACGGCGTAATGCAACTCTGCACGGGGGGGATCGGCGGTGCGGTCGAATGGCAAATTCCAGCCATGGTGCTGGCGGCAATCGCCGCGGTGGCGATTGGGCTGGCCATTTCCGCCTTCTCGAAATCTGTCCTGCAAGCGGTCATGATCGTTCCTTTAGTCTTGATTCCGCAGATTCTTTTCTCCGGATTTATTCCCCCGGCGGGCGAGATGGCGCCGGGACCGCAGCTTGTTTCGCGACTGATGCCGAGTGCAGCTGTTCAAGGGGTCATCGATACCAGCTTGTTCTGGAACAAGACGATCAGCGGCGCGTTGCGCGTCGACTATCCTTCAGCTTTCTCGAACCTTAATCGGGACAGGTCTTTGAAGAATGGGCAAATCTTTACCAACCCGACCACGGCGTGGTGGAGCTTTGGAACACTCGCGATGTGGGCCGCCGGTGCATACTGGGCGGCTTGGTTCGCATTGCGTGGCAAGGAAAGAGGATAGTCGGCGCGAAACGATTCTAGACCATTCCGAACAAGCGCACCGCCTGATATTTTCCTTTTAGTTGATGATCACCAAGATCGTTCAACTTGATACCTGGGACAGGCAACGTGGTCAGGAAATCTTGAGAAAGAACCAATCGTTGGTTTAGCTGCTTCATCAGGCTTTCAATCCGAAAGACGGTGTTCACTGTGTCGCCAAGAATCGTTGCATCGCGTTGCGCGACCAAGCCCACGTTCCCACAAGTTACACTTCCGTGATGCAGGGCCACCGCGATGCGAAACGGCTTTTCTACGGACAATCTCCAACAGCGTTTGTCGGCAGCATTCAAAAGCTCCAAGCCGCTGCCCAATGCTCCGCGCGATTCCTCGCCATCGCTTGACTCGCGGGTCCAGTAGGCAAGCACCGCATCGCCGATAAACTTGTCAATCGTGCCGCCATTCTTGTGGACAATATTTCCGACGTCTCGAAACCATTGGCCGAGCGTTCGCGCCAGCTCATCCTCGGAAAGAAGTTCAGAGACTGTCGAGAAGCCTCGAATGTCACAAACCATCACGGCCACGACGGCGCTCTGATCATGCGTCGATTCCGGACCGGCTGCGAGGGTGGCATCGAAGGTCGTGTCTTCGGAAATTTCGTCCGATTGTTCGAAGATCAGCTCATTATTGGTGATCCGGATCACCGCACCGTGCGTCAGAATCGTCGGCGTAATCACCCGACGACCATTAACAAATGTCCCATTGCGACTGCCCAGGTCCGTGATCTGAAATTGATAGGCATTATGGCACCGGATGACCGCGTGCTGCCGGGAGACATGCGGATTTGCGTGCAAGCTGATTGTATTCTCGCGGCTGCGGCCAATCGTGGCGGTATTGCCGATCTCCATCTCGTACGGCTCGCCCTCGGCGGGGCGTACTTTTAATTTCGCGGCCATAAGGATGATTTCTGTTCACAGAGCGACAGGACTAGGCGACGGTGCGCTAACGTGATTGGCGCCATCCAGACCGCGGGCAGAGGGCGAGTCAAAGGCATCAGGCTCAGGGTAATCATCGCGAAACCCTAGTCATAATACGCTCAGCGTACTTAGCGAGAATATCAAACTCGAGGTTCGCGCGGCCGCCTCGGCTCAGCTTTTCCAGATTTGTCGCCTTGCGCGTATGCGCGATCAGGTAAACAGAAAACGAGCTTTCGGTCAGGTCCGCAACGGTCAGGCTGACGCCGTTTACACAAATGGAGCCCTTCCAAGCAACGTACTGTGAGAAGTGTGTCGGGAGCTCAAATTCGAGCCGAAGGTCGCGCGCGAGGATATCCCGCGCGATCAACCCGGCCGTACAATCCACATGTCCTTGAACGAAGTGTCCGCCGATGCGCCCGTCGGCGGGGAGGGCTCGCTCGAGGTTTACGGCAGAGCCCTCGCTGAGCTCGCCCAAGTTTGTCCGTTGCAGCGTCTCGTCGAGCAGATCGAAATGGAGATGGTCACGAGTGCAATGAACAACCGTCAAACAGCAGCCATTTACCGCCACGCTGTCTCCGACTTTCACGTGCGAGGCGATTCCCGGGGCGGTCAGCGACAATTGAATCTCGTCGGCGCGGCGGCGTAGGTCCAGGCAAACGCCGATCTCTTCAATCAAACCCGTGAACATCAGAAGACCTGATGAGTCCAAGAGAAACAATCGAGAAACAAAAGCAAAAAGCAAATGGCCACAGCGGAGGACAGGCAGCCACTGCGCTAGACACTTCCGGCGAGGGGAATTTTGTGCGATCGAACGATGCTCTTGACGGCAGACTGGAGCTTTCTGCCGCCTCGCGCCACGCTCCCGAAAAAGCCGCAACGCCAAATGCAACGAGAAAGACTGTGTGCGCGAAAGGAAATGCTCGGATTGCAGGACAATGGACTCGAGATTGTTTGCCGACCCGCGCAGATCCTGCTTGTTCATACAGATCGACTTCTCAGCTTTAAGAGCAATGAAATCCTGTCTCGTGCGATCTCGCTTGGCCGTGTGTCTCATTTGTGCTGCGCTTTGCTCGTGCGCTTCAGTTAGCCTCAAGAAAGCCGACGTTCTCACTGCTCGCGCGCCGGCGAAGACACCGGCGAAGATTTTCGTGAAACCTCCGGAATTTTACGACGTCGCCGTGCGGGTCGATCGCAGCGGAGCTCGACTTGAAACATTTAAGCATGAGATGCAGGAGCGCTTCACCAGGCGCCTCGTTCGTCGTCTCTCCCGGCACGTGGCGTCAGCAGAGGCGGTCGCGGCCACCGCGCCACTGCCAAGCGGGAATTTCTGGCTGATCGTTTCCAGGTTTGATCGCATCGATCAGGGCAGCCGAATGTTGCGGTCGGTAGTCGGCTTTGGAGCCGGGGGAACAAAGCTCGAGATGAGTGTAGTGGTCTATGATCTTTCAAGGAGGCCGCCGCGGCCGTTCCTTCTCCTTCAAACGACCGGAGGCTCGAATGCTGCACCCGGCGCGATTGGAACCGCAGCTTATTTCGCAACCGGAGTGACCGCCCTGTTCTCGGCTGGGAATCTCTTCGAGGGAACGCGTTCAGGCCTGACCTTCGATACGCTGCGAACCGTCCGTCAAATCGTCGCGGCTTTGTCAGAATATCTGGTCGACCGCGGAGCCCTTCCTCCGGACAAGCGGCTACGCTCCAAGCGTCTTCGCGGCGCTACGCAGCAGACCACAGCGCGCGGCGAGATTACCGTGACGCCGGCCGACCCCGGTAAGAAATCGTCGCTGCATGTCCCGATCCTAGATCTTGCCGGAGCTCGAGAGCGCAGCGGACTTACGAAAGCCGCACCAGATCGCGGAGAAACTGAAGCCATAGATAAAACATTCCGCGTAGCGTGTAGCGGATCAGATGCTCGCCGTCTCTGGCCAGGAGGCCAAGGGCGATATTATGCGCGATCTGCGCGCGCATTTCATTCTGCATCGTGCGAATCGTCTCTTCGGGTGACGGATCCAGGAGCGAGTTAGCATCCACGTTGTGGGCACGAAGAAATCGTTCGTGGGCAGCATACATTTCGGAAAACGGCCCCTGGCTCGGAAATCGGTTGGTCACCAAATGCGGCTGTAACTTCAAGCCATAGGAGAAAGGATAATTCCACGTCATTAAGATACGCCCGTCCGGCGTCCGCGAGGTGATTGTCAGATAGTAAAACGCCATGTCGTTTTGCTCACTCAGGCAAATGCTCGCCTGGGTGCGGCATTGCGCATCTCGGAAGACGCGATAGAAGTGCCGATTGTCTTCGTAATCCCAACCGACGTCCTCGAGGTGCTCGAATCCTTGCTCTTCAACTTCCTCGGTCATCTCCTGAAAACCAGGAAAAGAATTGCGCGAGGGGGGCGTCCGCGGCCCCAGTCTGCGTTCAATCGGAATGCGCATGCGCCGGACTCGCGTGAGAATCTCGAGCCACGGTAGGAAAAGCCAACTCGCGGCAAGAGCCGCGCCGAGAGCGACACTCCCGCCAAGAAGCCATCCAGCTAGAAACGATGTGACAACAATTCCCAGCGTTCCGAGCCTGAACAGCAATCGGTGCTCAAAGGAGCGCAAGGCTGCGCTGAGGGCGGCTGCTCCCAGCACGAAAAGCAAGTGAGAGATGATCAAGGTAGAAGACCGTTCTCTAGCATGAAGCTCTCGAGCTGTGCGACATCAAAATCGGGCAGCACACGGCCGTCGGCCGTTTCCAAAGTCGGAGTAAGAGATTGCTTCGAAATCCGCCGCATCCGTGCATACGCCTCCGCATCGGAGAGCACGTCGATCTGTTTGAACCGGTAACCTTTTGCTTGCAGCCAATCCACCGCCTCAACACACCATCGACACCAGGGCTTAACGTAGAGAGTCAATTCCATCTTCCTTTGATCGCTTCACTTGTCGCTTGTCAGTGTGCACGTCTTGTTTAGATTGCAAATTCCTTCAAGGCGCATTCGTCTAGAGGCCTAGGACACGGCCCTCTCAAGGCCGGTACACGGGTTCGAATCCCGTATGCGCTGCACTGAAAGGCAAGTGGAGAGTTTCACGGTGAAAGTTTGGAGGGCACGTCCATCGGTACGCGCTCGCGGGTGTGCCAATCTCGGACCTTCTTTGTTTGCGTAATTGCGCCATGAAAAACGGAACTCCTCAATTTGAGTTATCGCGTCAGTGCGTCGGAGTGCGCGGACAAGCTTGCCCGATCGGGTGCGAAGCTATGTGCGCATACGGATCGTTCCACTCCGCTTTCGTTGGGAAAGAAAAAATAGCGGGCTGCCTCGTCCCATAGAATGAAGTATGTCTGTGACTCGACAACCCGCTTGAATGTAAGCAGCCAGGGCGAACTGACTGCCTATTTCTGCTGTCGTGAACAATGCGTGTCTACACAACTTGCAGTGGGGCGGAAATCGGGGCGGACCCCGTTGATGACCTCAGGCGATTGCTTACCCACTCGTGAGGGCATGGCCTGCACGAATCCGAAAGAGAAGGCAGTTACGACTACACACTTGTGAAAAACTGTCTCTTCGGTGAACAGATGTCACAACCCATATTGATCCTAAGTGACGAGACTCCCTCGGTGCGCTCCAGAATAGAGCGAAGCCGGGCCAACGCGGCACCTCTAGGCGACAGATCTGCGCGCCGCGTTTCACTACCGTATGACAAATCCTTAGCAATTTAAGTGGGACTGGTCTATCTGTGATAAATTCCTAATCGCTAGGCGCTTATTCCTCTCGGTCCCTGCACTCAGGCCCGACGAACTCCAGCGCAGGCAGCCTTCGGGCCAAACGGACTTGCCGGACATCTCCGAATCGCCGCCGGGAGCCTTCGCCTAGAAGAGCTCGAGTCTCCTAAGAAGGCGCTTCGCTAAAGATGTTACACTTTTGATTTATGAAAGTACAAAAGTTTTCCAAGAAATGTCTTGCTAATGAACAGATGTTTATGGGATTTTTCGAACCGGCAGGCACCGAAGCCTGCTTGTAAACGGAACGAGAGCCCAGACAATACTTCTGACCCGTTCGTGTGATCGGTATCCGTCATGAAAGAGCATGTCGCAAAGCCCGCGGATAGGCGAATGGCCGATCTTTCGAGGGGTCCGGGACGGACCTAGTCGAATCGTGAAATTGGACTTCGCTTCTCCCGGGGTGGGTTACAAATGCCACTCGCACCGTAAAGTTCGCGGATCGAGCGCCGAGCGCTCCAAATTGACTCAGTCATTTGCCAGAAAGTGAGTATGCCAACAAACGATTTGCTTTCGATCAATACGATCAGAACTCTGAGCATGGACGCCGTCCAGCAGGCGAACTCAGGGCATCCGGGAACGCCGATGGCTATGGCGCCGGTGGTCTATCTCTTGTGGCAGGAGTTTCTCAGGTTTGATCCCGAAGATCCGATTTGGCCCAATCGCGACAGATTCGTGCTTTCGGCCGGGCACGCATCGGCGCTGCTTTATTCCGTTTTGCACCTTGCCGGCGTTAAAGCTGTCAACCGCAAATACGAAACCCTGGGAGAGCTTTCCGTTGCTCTTGACGATCTGAAGAACTTTCGGCAACTGGAAAGCCGGTGCCCGGGCCACCCTGAGTATCGTTGGACGTCGGGCGTTGAGACCACCACCGGGCCCCTCGGCCAAGGGGTTGCAACCAGTGTCGGCATGGCCTTGGCAAGCCACTGGTTAGCTGCACGCTACAATAAGCCGAATTTTCCTCTCTTTGGATTCGACGTGTATGCGCTTGCCGGTGACGGCTGCATGATGGAGGGGGTGAGTGGTGAGGCTGCTTCGTTGGCGGGTCACCTGGGTTTGTCGAACCTCTGCTGGATTTACGACAACAATCACATCACCATTGAAGGCCACACGACTCTGGCTTTTTCGGAAGATGTCGCCGGACGTTTCCTTGCCTACGGATGGAACGTGGAACGGGTGTCAAACGCCAATGACTTGGAGCTGCTCAGGGAGGCCTTTGATCACTTCAAGAAGACCGTCGATCGACCCACCTTGATCATCGTAGACAGCCACATCGGCTACGGCGCGCCAACCAAACAGGACACGAGCGCAGCGCATGGCGAGCCGCTCGGAGAAGACGAGATCAAAGCGACCAAAAGGCGCTACGGCTGGCCGGAAGATGCCAAGTTTCTGGT